>NZ_RXRN01000015.1:0-115625 GCF_003986875.1 Enterobacter sp. WCHEn090032 | reverse complement strand
AAACCGACATTTATTCACTATCACCGGCAGTCATTGCCAGCTCCGCAGATCTCATTCTTTGGTTGTACAAAGAATCGGCAGGCATCTCGACGCGCACGGTCACAAACTGGTCACGGGGGATATCGACCGGATCACCATCGTTGATACCCTGCAGCTCGTTCCTGGCGAATTCTGGCGCTTTCGGATGTGTGCGATGAAAGGTTTTCACCAGGACAGAACCATCCGCGTTAACCTCATAGTCCAGCCAGATCAGCGGCTGCTTGTTGCGGTCGGTGGGGATATCAAAACCGCCATCGATACCACCCCAAGCTGCGTCAGAGTTAAGCCCCTGACATCCTTCTAACAGATATTCCCCCTTTCGGATCCTGGTAACAGTGCAGCCCTCAGATTCATCATTTGTTCGGTATACGCCATCCGAAAATATCTTCACCACAGGAGAGGCTCGCTTAATGAAACCGTTGGTATCGACCGTCGTGTTTTTAGTTCCCCAAAGGTTATTAATTTGTGCCGTACCTCCTGCGATAGCGGTATTGTTCCCAGATGAAACCATTGCGTTCCCGGTACGATAATCAACCCACAGCGCGGACTGAACATCACCAGCAGTGAAGAAAAATGAGGCGGCATATTGAAAGTTAGTACCGCCTACGACAAGACCTGGGTTGAGAGAACGAAATGCAGCTGTCCCTCCATTAAGTCTCCTTTCATTCATGCATTGGGCGACATCACCAAGTTGAGATTCAAATCCTATACCAAGTGCTGCTGAGGCAGCTATTACGGCACCGTCGGAAGCACGCAATGAGAGATAACGGTTAAGGGTGTTATTGGCCCCGTTGATGTGTAGCGTCAGGTAGTCATTACCGTCTGCACGTCTTTCTGCGTAGAAGCGAGCATAGTTCTTCACCGAACCACTGCCGTCCCTCGATGTGGTTGTTAAAATCCCTGATGCAGAAGATTCATTACCGCGCTCGAGATTCAAGTTGCTGAAAGCAACATTATCGCTACTTCCCAAACCGACGTTTTATAGATTGCCCTGACGCTTCATGGCCGATAACTTCATCTGATTTTTTTGCAGAATTTATTGGGTGAAAAATATGCAAATTGGCTATGTCAGGGTGTCAACAAATGACCAAAATACGGATCTTCAGCGACAGGCACTCGAACGCGCAGGATGTGAGCAGATTTTCGAAGAAAAAATGAGCGGAACAGTGGCGAACCGACCAGCGTTGAAGAAGCTTCTTAAGGCGCTGAATGAGGGGGATACGCTGGTAGTCTGGAAGCTGGATCGCCTTGGGCGCAGCATGCGGAATCTTGTGCTGCTGGTGGATGAACTCCGGCAACGCGGCATCCACTTCAAGAGCCTCACTGACAGTATCGACACATCAAGCCCGATGGGCCGCTTCATCTTTCATATTATGTCAGCCCTGGCGGAAATGGAGAGGGAGTTGATTGTGGAGCGCACCCGGGCAGGTTTGGCTGCAGCTCGTGAGAAAGGTCGAATCGGCGGCAGGCGTCCAAAGCTTACCCAGGAACAATGGGACCAGGCGGGCCGACTGATTGCGAACGGCGTGGACAGAAAGCAGGTAGCGATAATTTATGACGTGGCAGTATGCACGCTCTATAAAAAATTCCCCGTTTCAAAACCGGCTTAAATTTGCTCACACAGAGTTACTGTAACAAAATTTACAAAACTCATAATTCGAAGCGACATAGAAACTTAGAAACGAAACGGCGAAGCTTTAATCATTCATGACAGACCCTCTGTCTTGCGTGCATAATCAAATGAAACTACTGTATATAAAAACAGTATTCGAGGTATGCAACATGGATTTTATCAGGCCTGCAGAACTGCGAGAAATTATTGCTCTTCCGCTTTTTAGTGACTTAGTGCAGTGTGGTTTCCCAAGCCCCGCGGCTGATTACGTTGAACAGCGCATTGATCTCAATGAGTTACTTGTCGCTCACCCGAGCTCAACGTATTTCGTCAAAGCCGCGGGCGATTCTATGATCGAAGCCGGGATAAGCGACGGAGATCTGCTGGTGGTGGACAGCTCCAGGACTGCTGAGCACGGTGACATTGTTATCGCCGCTGTGGAAGGGGAATTTACTGTTAAACGCCTGCAGCTGCGCCCGACAGTGCAACTCAATCCTATGAACAGCGCCTATAGTCCGATCATCGTCGGCAGCGAAGACACGCTCGACGTGTTCGGTGTCGTGACTTTCATCGTCAAATCAGCGAGCTAAGTATGTTTGCGCTCTGTGATGTGAATTCGTTCTACGCATCATGCGAGACGGTGTTTCGGCCAGATTTGAAAGGGCGGCCAGTGGTTGTTCTGTCGAACAATGACGGCTGCGTAATCGCACGCAGCGCCGAGGCCAAGGCGGCTGGAATTACCATGGGAGAGCCGTTCTTTAAGCAAAAGGATCTATTCCGACGCGCGGGTGTTGTTTGCTTCAGCAGTAACTACGAGCTGTACGCAGACATGTCGAACCGGGTAATGACGACGCTTGAGGAAATGAGCCCCCGCGTCGAAATTTACAGTATCGATGAAGCTTTTTGCGACCTAACAGGTGTTCGCAACTGCCGGGACCTGACCGAGTTCGGCAAGGAGATTCGCGCTACGGTTCTGAAGCGTACGCACCTTACCGTTGGCGTTGGCATTGCCCAAACGAAAACCCTCGCTAAGCTGGCAAATCACGCCGCCAAGAAATGGCAGAGGCAGACGGGCGGAGTGGTTGATTTGTCCAATATCGATCGCCAGCGTCGGTTGTTGTCTATTGTGCCGGTTGAGGACGTATGGGGCGTTGGCCGCCGCATCAGTAAGAAGCTTAACGCCATGGGTATTAAAACGGCTCTGGACTTATCAGAACAAAGCACCTGGATTATTCGAAAGCACTTCAATGTCGTCTTGGAGCGAACGGTCCGGGAGCTGCGCGGCGAACCATGTCTGGAACTGGAGGAGTTTGCACCTGCAAAACAGGAGATTGTCTGTTCCCGGTCTTTTGGCGAACGCGTTACAGAATACGAGCAGATGCGCCAGGCTATCTGCAGTTATGCGGCCCGAGGTGCAGAAAAGTTACGCGGCGAGCACCAGTATTGCCGTTTTATCTCCGCGTTCGTGAAGACTTCTCCCTTTGCCCTGAATGAGCCATATTACGGCAACAGTGCGTCAATGAAGCTTCTCACACCTACACAGGATTCCCGCGATATCATCAACGCCGCGATCAAGTGCCTGGACAAAATCTGGAAGGATGGTCACCGATACCAAAAAGCCGGCATTATGCTGGGCGACTTCTTCAGCCAGGGTGTGGCCCAGCTCAACCTGTTCGACGACAGTGCCCCCCGAGCTGGTAGCGAGAAGTTAATGGAGGTGCTCGATCACCTGAACGCTAAAGATGGAAAAGGAACACTCTACTTTGCCGGGCAGGGCATACAGCAGCAGTGGCAGATGAAGCGAGAAATGCTGTCGCCTCGATATACGACGAGATATTCAGATCTGCTTAGAGTCCGATAAATTTTCCGGATGTCTTGGTCCGCTTTGTGCCAAGAGGGGACCTTACCCTGATGAAGTAAGCCAGGATATTTGCGGATAAATACCCAATAATTTACGTAGGCGGGAGCCATTCAACAATAGTTTTTGCCAACTCCCTGGGTTGTTCGAGCGGAATCATATGGCCGCAATTCCGAATGATTCTAAACGACGCAGAAGGTATGGCTTCGACCAACTCTTCTGCCTCCTTCATCGAACGGATGGCATCATCTTCACTGGCGATAACCAATGTTGGACAACATATCGTTGCATAAGGTATACCTTGCCGGGATAAGGATGATTGCGTGATGAAGGCTTCAAATCCCAGAGAGCATCCCATTTTCTGAATAGCTGAAATCATATCCTGATTTGATGTGTTTATAGGATGGAGTGTCCGGGCAATAGCATGGCTGCTCAGCCCCTTAAACGTTGTGGGGGACAATGACTGCACGCTTTTTCGCTTTGCTTCAGCCTCTAACGGCGTATCTTCCCGTAAGGAACTGGCAATAAGCACTAAGGACTCTACACGTTCAGGGAATTCTGCTGCCAGTTGTCGGGCAATATACCCTCCCATCGAAAAGCCTATCAAAGAAAACTTCTCAGGCAGAAGAGTAATCAGATGCTGAACGACATCATGAATGGTTCGTCCTTCAGTTACAGATGCATGATGAACAATACAGTTTGACGGCAGGTATGTTTCAAATTCATGCCAAAGCATTTCATTCAGCATAAACCCGGGAATTAAAACGATTTTACGCGGCTTTAAACTCATAGAACTCGCTTAAATGCATCATGTGTATTTATTAGGTTAGACAGGTTAAAATATCTTACTAACTGCGACAATATCAAATACCAGCCCTGGATAAGCGTTTCAATTTCCACAGAGTTTCTTAACATTTCTAACGTCCTCCCAGGCTTCCTCCACCATCAACAGGCAGTACTACGCCAGTAATAAAACTCGCTTCTGATGATAAAAGAAAGGCTATTGCTGAAGCCACTTCAGCAGGAGAGCCCAGTCTGCCCATAGGGATTGTCGATAAAACACGTTGTTCTGCTTCACTTCCAACAGGTCGTGTTTTATGAAAAAGCTCTGTCTCTATTGGCCCAGGAGCAATCGCGTTTGCGGTGATCCCGAATTGAGCAAGCTCTAATGCCCAGGTTCGTGTACAACCTACCAGCGCACTTTTTGCTGCTGCGTAAGCTGTTCGGTCAGTCGCACCGTAAATAGCACGGCTACATACATTCACAATTCTTCCCCAGCCTCTGCGCTTCATTTTGGCAACCAGCGCCTGTGTTATCTGAACTGCTACCCGTACATTGATATCCATGACATTCAGGAAGGTCGGAATATCAATACTTCCCAGTTGTTGAGGTAAGGCCACCCCTACGTTATTTACGATACCGTGAACTTCGTGATTTTTGGCAATTTTCATTAGAATTAAATTTGTTTCATCAGAGCTACTCAGATCGGTCGTATATAAAACCCCTGGAAAGCTGGCATCACTATTACGGGCAATACCCACAACCAGGTGACCCTGTTCTGATAATTTGTCACTGAGTGCTCTCCCTATACCTCTGGTTGCGCCTGTAATAAGAAAAGTACGATAAGGTCCCATAGTAGAATCCTCGATCTCATTTGAATGGATGCGAATAATATGGTACTGACATCCCATTTTTTGTTCACCGTCTATTAGACTAGCAGAACAATGACCAACTTCCGCTCTTCGCTCATTTCGGACGTGCTAGGTCTCTTTTACCTTTTATCGTGCTGCCTCGATTAGCTCCGGCCCCTGATTCTTCACATTACCCACGGCGCGCGTCACGGCGTGCCAGATAAACTTGTCGGCGGGCACAGCGCCATCGGCCGCTATCTCTTCAGCTTCTTTCCCTCCTACATCCTGACGCATCCATTCGCGTGCAGCTTCAGGCGACAGAACAAGCGGCCGGCGGTCGTGAATATCGACCAGGCCTTTATCAGCTGCAGACGTCACTATCAAAAATCCCTCTGCTTCGTCTCCACGCTCAAATGGCGTGCTGCCGATCGCAGCCATGAATATTGGCTGACCATCGGCCCGATGAATGAAGTATGGCTGTTTCTTGTCGCCTTCTTTCTTCCATTCGAACCAACCATCAGCAAAGCAAATTGCCCGGCCATGTTGCCACAGCGGCTTAAACATTCTGCTGGTTGCCGCCGTCTCGACACGAGCATTAATCAGTGGTGGTTTATCCCACCACCCGGGCGCGTATGACCACAGGACCGGATCAATATGCAGTTGATCGTCACGTTCGCTCAGCAACAGAACTTTGGTACCTGGCGCCACGTTGTACCGTCCAATAGGCTCAGGGTCGTATGCGATGTCGCGATCGGCTTCATCGGCCAGGTAAGCCAGATATTCTTCACGGGTTTGAGCTTGTGCAAACCGTCCACACATCGGGCACCTCCAGTTGTCAGACTGAAAGTATAGACGCAGATAAGCACGCTAAATGGGGACCAATTCAATGCCTCCCTATCTATCTGCAGTTAAAGCATTGGTTCAACGATAGCTTTATTGAAAATTCCTGTTTCAATAACTTCACTGTGAAGGCTGTGAGGGACGATAACAGGAATTTTTATACCAGGATAAAGTTGAGTAAGAGCGAGGGTTCTGTGCCGACCATCCATAATTCGGAATGGCGAGGTCATCTCCGGATACTCGACAATACCGTTGGCAATGTAGCTTTTAACTTTGTGCCAGCGAATTGGGTCGATGTTAAATGCTTCATCCCCCATGCTTTCCAGAATTTTTAACCCATCGGCAAAAATGATGCTTCCACCCTCTTGAGCAAACACAGGAGGTAGAATGAAACGAATGTCGCTGAACTTAGGGTAGACAAACGGTTCATCGTCTTTTGGGATGTCGTCAAAGGATCCAAATCTGAATTTACCGAGGTGAGTGTGGAGGAACTCCTCCGGAAGGCGAGAGAATAAATGTTTCATAGAAGTCCTTCTCAAATGTCATAAGGGGAGTGAAGTAATGCCATGCAAACAAGCAGTAATAAAAAAATAGCGCACGCCGATTAAGTCATACAACTCATTCACGATGATTATGCTGTTGGGAGGTGGGGGCAGTAAAGCAGGAGGTTTAAAAACCGGAAACGTAGTCGCAAATCAGTTAAATGAAACAGAATTTTGGGGGCAGATTTGGGGGCATTTTGAAAGCAGGGACACCTACAGGGGCATAAAAAAGACCGTGCACGTCCGTAGATGTCCGTTAAACGTTTCGGGCTAACTCACTGATATCATGTAAAATAAAACCATTTCAATGAGTTGCGAATTTTCTACACACTAAAACTGCACAAACAGCTTTTTCATTGGATCTCACCGCAAAAACGCTATGTGCAGAATATACATGAAAACCCTTCAGGTTTTTCATGTCTGTCTAGCGTGTTAAATGGCTTTCGCGCTGTTTTTTACCTTGGCGATGAGTTTTTCTGTCATGGCCAGGCCTTCCGCAATGTGCATATCAATCACATCCGTCCCGAATTCGTGAATAAGATCCAGGAGTATTTCATATGACTGGATCAGTTCCAGCAGGTCAAAGAGCGCTTTTTGATCGGTGCGTGAGGGGGAGGCGTGGTTAAGGGTAGCCTGATTCACAATCCACTCAAGATTGGTTTTGATGGCTTCTACCTGATTGTAGCTATACATAATTCATGGTCTTAAATCCTCATTTCAAGATTTTATGGGAGAGATGTCGTGAAAGCTTCACGGCGAAAATGAGTAAAACGGTCGCCGGTGCGGGGCGAGCTGAAGAGAAGAGAGATGAGAAGGTAATTATGGAATAGTTCGCGGGCTTAGCAAGTTAATTGTTGCGCAAACGGGGGAATAAACGCGCGAAAGAAAGGCGAACGTCGTGTAATGCCTTCATTTCGCGCAGAATATCTTGTACGGATAAGACGATCAGGTTTCCCAGGCGTGGGGGGCAAACAGGTAGCCCTTGTTACGCACGGTTTTGATGCGGTAGGGCTCGGTGGCATTATCCTGCAGTTTCTTGCGCAGCCGCGAAATCGCAACGTCCACGCTGCGGTCCATTCCGTCATAGCTTACTCCCCGCAGGTTTTTCAGCAGCGCGTCACGGTCCATGATCTGCCCGGCATGGGTTGCCAGCTCCCACAGCAGGTCAAAGTCTGCGGTAGAGAGGGCTATAAGTTCCCCGGACAGCAACACCTGACGGTTAATCGGATCAATCGACAGCGTACCAAACCGCATGGCTTTATGCGGTGTCAGAGACGGCGCCGGTGCTTCGCGTTCGATGCTGGCGTGCTGGCGTAAATGGAGGCGCAGGCGGGCAAGCAGGACGGCAGGCGGTGTGGTTTTCAGAATGTAGTCATTGGCCCCCATCTCCAGCGACAGAATATGGTTCATATCGCTGTCCAGAGAGGTGAGAAGTACGATAGGGCCGTCCCAGCGGGCGCGCAGGTCACGGCAGAGCGTCATACCGTCCTTCCCTGGCAACATGATATCCAGCAACACCAGATCGGGGTTTTCACGGACCACCACCTCTTCGGCACAATCGCCGCGAGGCTCAACAATGACGTCCATATCATGTTTACCCAGATAGGCGGCAATCAGTTGCCCGACTTCGGGTTCGTCTTCAACATAAACAATCTTATTCATACAACGTCTGTTTTCGTGAAAAAAGCCAACATACACCGCGGAACCTTAACCTTCCATTAATCTTTCAACATTAACGCCGGTTCCGCTATTTTCACTAGCGCAGCGGCCGGCCGCCGTCCACGGCAAAGGTTCTGCCGGTGACATAGCAACTGGTGAGCAGGTAATCCACCAGGTCGATCACCTCTTTTTCGCCCGGCGCAATTTTCATGAGCGACTTATTCAGCGCCTGCTGACGGTACTCCGCATCATCGTTTTCGTTGAACAAAATCATCGCCGGGGCGATGGCGTTGACCTTCACCTCCGGGGCGAGTTTACGGGCAAACGAGCGCGTCATGTTATCCAGTGCGGCTTTACTGGCCGCATAGGCGATGTGCTTGTCGCTTCCACGCTCTACCACATAATCGGTGAAGTGAATGATATCGCCCGCAGCATGTCCATGCCCGCGCAGCAGATCCTGTAGCGCATGGTTAAGCAGATAAGGCGCGTTGACGTGGATCTGCAACATGGCGGAGAGCGTTGCGCTGAGTGATGTGCCGGACTTTTCGGCCTGCCATGCGCTGGCGTTATGGATAATCGCACGCAGAGCCGTGGTGGTGGATTTCACCTTTTCCGCAAAGGCCAGAATGCCGTCATCGGTTGAAAAATCAGCCTGAATGCAGACCGCTCCGGCTTTGCGCAGTCCTTCAATTGACGGATATTCGGTACGGTAGCTGATAATGACCGGCTGGCGAAGGTTAAGAAAATGATGGGCGAGGGCGAGGCCGATTCGACGGCCTCCACCGGTGATCAGTATTGGACGAAGCTGTGCATTTCCCATCGTATTCTCCTTTGCAGTTCAACAATGGGAAAGGCGATGCTATCCCATCAACATCCAGGTTGCCGGTACGGCAGCAACCAGTAACAGTCCAATTAATGCCATTTCACGGCGTTTCAGCGCATTCTCCAGCTGATGCGTGTGGCGGGCGTAGATAAACACCAGCAGCCCCGGCGCGTACAACACCACCGACAGCAGCAGATGCATAGGCCCGGAAGCATACAACAACCACAGGCCGTAAATACAGGCTCCGACACCCACGACATAATGTACCGGGCGTGTGGCAATTTTTAACAAATAGGCACCCACTAAGAAATAGGGTACCAGAATCATTTCCGAGGCGATGGTCAACAGGGTGTTATAGTCTGAACCTGTGAGCCAGATCAGAACAAGGCAGACCTGAACGCTGATGTTGGTCAGCCACAGTGACGCGGCAGGCGCATTGTTTTTGTTCTGACGCGCAAACAGGCGAGGAAATGCTTTGTGCGTAGAGGCCAGGAACGGCACTTCCGCCGCCATGATGGTCCAGCTCAAGTAAGCCCCGCAGACGGAGATAATCAGGCCCGCAGCAATCACCACATCGCCCCAGGGACCGAGCATTTTCACCATCAGTCCGGCCATTGACGGGTTACGCATTTCGGCCAGCTCAGGACGCGCCACCACGCCCAGCGACAGCAGCGTGACCAGCAGATACACCCCCAGCGCCGCCAGTACAGCCAGCAGCGTGGCACGGCCAACGTCACGTTTATTGCGGGCACGGGCTGACACCACGACCGCGCCTTCAACCCCGATAAACACCCACAGGGTGATCAGCATCGTATTTTTCACCTGCTCCCAGACCGGGACGCCAAGCGCCATGCCGCTGAAATCGAGTGTAAACACGTCGAGACGAAACGCGATAAAGGCCAGAACGATAAACAGGCCAAGCGGAACCAGCTTCGCGAGGGTCGCGACCAGGTTAATGCTGGCGGCGGTTTGTACGCCACGTAGCACCAGCCAGTGAACGAACCACAGCAACACCGAGGCGCCGACAATAGACTGCCAGGTATTGCCGTCGCCAAAGAGGCGTAGCGCTGGGGTATCGGTAAAGAAACTGAGCGCCGAAAAGACAATAACCAGATAAGAGACATTGGCGATAACCGCACACAGCCAGTATCCCCACGCGGAACAGAAGCCAATCAGCTCGCCGAAACCTTCACGGGCATAGGTGAAAATCCCGCCGTCCAGATCGGGGCGAATGCGGGTGAGCAGCAGCATGGCGAAGGCCAGCAGCATTATTCCAACGCCCGTAATGCCCCAGCCAATGAGCAGTGCGGCAGGGCTTGCGACGGCCGCCATGTTTTGCGGCAAACTGAATACGCCCGCACCCAGCATTGAGCTTAAAACGAGTGCAGTCAGAGCACTCAGGCCAAGTTTCTTTTCCATTAGCTTCCTGTTATGAAAGGTCCAAATCCAGAATAATTATTTCGCACAGGCGCATAAAAATGGTGGATCACACTAAGGCGCGGGATTTTACGGAGTGTAACGAAAGCATGCAATGACGTGTGGCAGAAATTCAAAAAAAGTAACAAAAAAGGCGGCATTGCGCCGCCTTTCGTAAACGGTTTTGTTACTTGTACAGATCGGCGCTGATGGTCACGTTGTTACCACGTTCCTGCCACTGGCGGGTGATATGGTAGTACTTCGCCCCTTTCTTCGCCGCACGCTTCGCGACCTGATAAGAGACTTCCGTCATGTTGCCGTAGTTGCCGGTAAACTTGATGCTGTCGAACGGCACCATCTGCGCAGCAGTGGCTTTGTTCAGCTCTTCAATTTTGGTGCCGTCTGGCAGCGTCACGGAATAACGGCCACCTTTTGTGGATTGCGTTTCAAAGAAACGGCCCACTTCAGCACTGGGTGCAGCAGAGGTTGCTACGCCAGGGATTTCAACTTTCTTCGCTTCTTCGCCGCCTTTCGCCAGCGCTGCGCGACCCGCTTCTGAATCAGCCGGGATCGCATCCGGGCTTTGCAGAACACGTTTTTTCGCATCTTCTTTATAGATGAATGCGGTAATACGCTGGTTGCCGCCCTGGTTGGCATCGACCTGACGCACGATGTAGAAAGAGTATGCACCTTTCGCTTTCGCGGCTTTGGTGATGGCATCGTTCACTTCAGGCTGGCTGCGGTAGAAGCCCTGAACGGTAACCGTGTCGTAAGGTTCCAGCTCAATCGCCTGATCTTTCGGCAACTCAACGACACCGTTGATCACGCGGTTTTTTGGTGCGTCAGCTTTTGGCGCATTGTCTTTGTACAGCGCAATGGTCACACGCTGGTTACCGCTGTTGCCATAGTCAGACTGGTCAACAACGTAAAACGAGGCCGCCCCGTTTTTATCAGCGGCTTTTGATGCAGCGGCGACGGCATCGCCAATAGAATTATAACGACCCACAATGACCGTATGGTCAAAAGGTTTTAACGCTGCCGCTTGCTCCGGCGTTAACTCTGTTGCGGCATTCGCAGACAGGGCGGTCCCACAAAGAAGTGCGGACGCCAGGAGTGTGTTCTTAAGCTTCATAAAAATAATCCTTCGCCTTGCGCAAACCATGTACTGGTATTGTTGTTAATTTGAGACGGTCCCGATTATTGCATTTAAAACCTGTCGCTGTCTGCGCCATTTTTCACAGCCTGTGCTCACTGAATCACCGAATTCGATAACATTTAGTGATATGTTGAAAAAACAGGCGTTTGACAAGTAAAACTGATAAAGCTTATGACTTTTACAAGTTAATTTAATGTTAATAAGTTGTTCTCTTATGGCGCTATATCATGTTTTTACCGCTTCGCTTGCGCGATTTATCGGTTCCGGCGAAGAATTTAAGGTAAATATCACTGTCAGTGACGCCGATCGCTTATTTTTCACAGATAAAGTAAGAAATAGTGTTTTCTGGCGGTAGATCACGGGCGCTATTTTCAGTAGGTTATAGACAGTTTGTTACTGTTTTATTTTCCGGGGTTAATCATCTCGCGTCGCGCGTGCGTTGGCGAAAATTGATACAAACCGCGGTCATTTATCGATAAACCATCATCAAAAACCGATGGAAGGGAAAACTATGCGTATTGGGGTACCAAAAGAACGGTTAGCCAATGAAACCCGCGTAGCGGCAACACCGAAAACGGTGGAGCAACTGCTGAAACTGGGTTTTACCGTCGCGGTTGAAAGCGGCGCAGGCAAACTGGCGAGTTTCGATGACGACGCTTTTATCCAGGCTGGTGCGGAGGTGGTCGACGGTGCTGACGTCTGGCAGTCGCCGGTTATTCTGAAGGTCAACGCACCGGAAGAGAGTGAGATTGCACTGTTGAATCCAGGGACGACGCTGGTGAGCTTTATCTGGCCTGCGCAAAATCCTGAACTGATGGAAAAGCTGGCGGCCCGTGGCGTGACGGTGATGGCCATGGACTCCGTGCCGCGTATTTCGCGTGCGCAGTCGCTGGATGCCTTAAGTTCCATGGCAAACATTGCCGGTTACCGCGCTATTGTGGAAGCCGCCCACGAATTTGGTCGCTTCTTTACCGGTCAAATCACCGCTGCGGGTAAAGTCCCGCCGGCAAAAGTCATGGTGATTGGCGCGGGCGTGGCGGGTCTTGCCGCCATCGGTGCGGCAAACAGCCTGGGCGCTATCGTACGCGCATTTGACACCCGTCCTGAAGTGAAGGAACAGGTCCAGAGTATGGGCGCCGAATTCCTTGAGCTGGACTTTAAGGAAGAAGCGGGGAGCGGTGATGGTTACGCGAAGGTGATGTCCGAAGCCTTTATCAAAGCCGAAATGGCACTCTTCGCCGCGCAGGCGAAAGATGTCGATATTATTGTCACCACCGCGCTGATTCCGGGTAAACCGGCACCGAAGCTGATCACCCGTGAAATGGTGGATTCCATGAAGCCGGGCAGCGTCATTGTCGACCTGGCCGCGCAAAACGGCGGTAACTGTGAATATACCGTACCGAATCAGGTGACCACGACCGCTAACGGCGTGAAGGTGATCGGTTATACCGACCTGCCAGGCCGCCTGCCAACCCAGTCTTCTCAGCTCTACGGTACTAACCTCGTCAACCTGCTGAAGCTGCTCTGTAAAGAGAAAGACGGCAACATCGCCATTGATTTTGACGATGTGGTGGTGCGCGGCGTCACCGTAGTCCGTGAAGGTGAAATCACCTGGCCTGCGCCACCGATTCAGGTCTCGGCCCAGCCTCAGGCAGCGCCAAAAGCGGCGCCTGAGCCGAAAGAGCCTGCCAAACCGGCGTCACCGTGGCGCAAATACGCGCTCATGGCGCTGGCGATTATTCTGTTCGGCTGGTTGGCTGACGTTGCCCCGAAAGAGTTCCTCGGCCACTTTACCGTCTTCGCGCTCTCCTGTGTCGTAGGGTACTACGTGGTGTGGAACGTCTCCCATGCGCTGCATACGCCGCTGATGTCGGTGACCAACGCCATTTCCGGGATCATCGTGGTGGGGGCATTACTGCAGATTGGTCACGGCGGCTGGATCAGCTTCCTGAGCTTTATCGCAGTGCTGATCGCCAGTATCAATATTTTCGGTGGTTTCACCGTGACTCAGCGCATGCTGAAAATGTTTCGTAAAGGCTAAGGGGTAGCATATGTCTGGAGGATTAGTGACAGCCGCATACATTGTTGCTGCAATCCTGTTTATTTTCAGTCTGGCGGGGCTTTCCAAACACGAAACGTCTCAGCAGGGAAATAACTTTGGTATCGCCGGGATGGCGATTGCGCTGATTGCCACCATCTTCGGGCCGGATACCGGCAACGTGGCGTGGATCCTGGTGGCGATGATCATCGGTGGGGCGATTGGTATTCGTCTGGCGAAACGCGTTGAAATGACCGAGATGCCGGAGCTGGTTGCGATTCTTCACAGCTTCGTGGGCCTGGCTGCGGTGCTGGTGGGCTTCAACAGCTACCTGTACCACACGCCGGGTCTGGAACCGATTCTGGTGAACATCCACCTGACGGAAGTGTTCCTCGGTATCTTCATCGGTGCGGTCACCTTCACCGGCTCCATTGTCGCCTTCGGCAAACTGCGCGGGAAGATCTCCTCAAAACCGCTGATGCTGCCAAACCGTCATAAGCTGAATCTGGCGGCGCTGGTGGTCTCGTTTGTGCTGCTGGTGGTCTTCGTGCGTACCGAAAGCGTGGGCCTGCAGGTACTGGCGTTACTGGTGATGACGATCATTGCACTGGCGTTTGGCTGGCACCTGGTGGCCTCCATTGGTGGTGCGGATATGCCAGTGGTGGTCTCCATGCTGAACTCCTACTCCGGTTGGGCAGCGGCGGCAGCGGGTTTCATGCTGAGCAACGACCTGCTGATTGTTACCGGTGCGCTGGTAGGTTCTTCGGGTGCGATTCTGTCTTACATCATGTGTAAGGCGATGAACCGTTCGTTCATCAGCGTTATCGCCGGGGGTTTTGGTTCCGACGGCTCTTCAACCGGCGCTGACGAAGAAGTGGGTGAGCACCGTGAGATCAGCGCGGAAGATACCGCCGAGATGCTGAAAAACTCGCACTCGGTCATCATTACCCCGGGCTACGGCATGGCAGTGGCGCAGGCGCAGTATCCGGTTGCCGAGATCACTGAGAAGCTGCGCGCGCGCGGCATCAAGGTTCGCTTTGGTATTCACCCGGTGGCAGGGCGTCTGCCAGGCCACATGAACGTGCTGCTGGCGGAAGCGAAAGTGCCTTACGATATCGTGCTGGAGATGGACGAGATCAACGACGATTTCTCGGACACCGACACCGTGCTGGTCATTGGCGCTAACGACACCGTTAACCCGGCAGCGCAGGACGATCCGCGTAGCCCAATCGCCGGGATGCCGGTTCTTGAAGTGTGGAAGGCGCAGAACGTTATTGTGTTTAAACGCTCCATGAATACCGGTTATGCCGGGGTGCAGAACCCGCTGTTCTTCAAAGAGAACACCCACATGCTGTTTGGCGATGCCAAAGCCAGTGTGGATGCGATTTTGAAAGCGTTGTAAGTTGCATTGAAACGAAAAAACCGCCGAATTCGGCGGTTTTTTTTTGCCGGGTGGCGCTGACGCTTACCCGGGCGTTAGGGGTTAATCGTCTTCCGGATCGTCCAGCTCAACCGGCGTCTGGTACTCATCCGGCTTGATCACCAGCAGGTCACAGCGCAGATGATCGATTACCTGTTCAGCGGTATTGCCGAGGAACGCGGCAGAGATCCCGGTTCGTCCAATGGTGCCCAGTACCACAATCCCGGCCTGCAGATGTTCGGCTAAATCCGGGATCACCTCTTCAGGCAAGCCTTTTTCCACGTGGGTCATTTTTTCATCAATGCTGAATTTCTGGCGCAGCGCTTTCATTGCGAGCAGGTGCTGGCCACGGATCGCGTCGTTGTACACGCTCGGGTCAAATTCAGGCAGCTCAATGGCGATATTGATCGGGGTAACCGGGTAGGCTCCCACCAGATGCACTTCGGTGTGGTTAACCTGGTCAGCCAGCTGGATGGTCTCCTTGACCAGCTTTTCGTTCAGCGAATTGTGATAATCCTCTTCGCTGGCGAGATTCACTGCCACAACGGCTTTCCCGCCTTCAGGCCACGGCTGGTCTTTCACCATCCAGACCGGGCAAGGGCATTTACGCAGCAGATGCCAGTCGGTTGGTGTGAAGATCACGGATTCCAGCTTGTCATGCTGATGCGTCATCTTCAGCAGCAGGTCGTGTCCACCGGCAACGACTTCCTGGATGATGGCTTCGAAAGGCCGGTTATGCCACACCACTTTAATATCAATGGGCACACCCGCTTCCAGATAATATTTAGCCTGTTCGCGGATCCACGCGGTACGCTGGCTGATCACGCCCTGACGCATCGCGGTGCGCTCGTCAGGCGACAGAAGGGTGGTCATCTCATACGAGAAGTCATAGATCGGCAAAAACGCTTTGATTTTGCCACCAATCCGTTGATGTAAATACACAGCACGTCGTAATGCCGGCTGATCGTCCTGATTCGGATCGATAGCTACCAGCATGTTTTGATACTTTGCCATACAGGTCTCCTTACTACTGTCACCACAGTCTGTAATTAAAAGAGTAACCTATATATCCTGAATGAAACAGAGGGGAAATTTTGCCAGATCAATAATTCATGAAAATTTATCAGAGGAAAAGCACCGTCGCGGTGACTGCGATAAACGCAATAAACAGCAGTACCATCACCACTATCGCAAACGTCGTGGAATCCTGAACATAGGTTTTTTCTTCCCCCTTCATTGGGCCGACAAGCATGATCCAGATGAAGATAAAGGTCACTGAGGCGATCACGACTGAAACGAAAAACAAACTTTCTCTCAATTCATAACCTCAACGAGAACCTTCCAGGTTACTGTGTGGTGACGTACTGCGGTGAAACTGTCAGTGAACGGACGTGTTACAGGCCAGACCCATAAATCATGGAAATTTATGGGTCTGGCAGGTTATCTGCGGGGCGTTATGCCACGTTGCGGGCATGCCCGGCAAGAACGGCCAGCGCTTCACCGTTTTCGATGGTGATGTATTTACCTTTAACAGCCAGCATTCCGCTTTTCTGGAAACGGCCCAGCAGACGGCTAATCGTTTCCACGGTCAGGCCCAGGTAGTTACCGATATCGCCACGGGTCATGGTCAGACGGAATTCACGCGGAGAGAAACCACGCTCGGCAAAGCGGCGGGAGAGGTTATAGATAAACGCCGCCAGGCGCTCTTCTGCATTCTTTTTGGAAAGCAGCAGGATCATGTCCTGATCGCCTTTGATCTCACCGCTCATCAGACGCATCATCTGCTGACGCAGGTTAGGCATCTTGCCGGACAGATCGTCCAGGGTTTCAAACGGGATCTCGCAAACCATTGAGGTTTCAAGGGCCTGAGCAAAGCTCGGATGGTGACCCGTGCCAATGGCATCAAAGCCCACCAGGTCGCCTGCCAGATGGAAGCCGGTGATCTGCTCGTCACCCTGTTCGGTGATGGTGTAGCTCTTGATGGTGCCAGAACGGATAGCATAGAGCGATTTCAGTTCGTCTCCGGCTTTAAACAGCGTTTGCCCTTTCTGAATCGGCTTTTTACGCTCGATGATATTATCAAGCTGATCAAGTTCGTGTTCATTCAGGGTAAACGGGATACAGAGCTGGCTGATGCTGCAATCCTGGCAATGGATAGCACAACCGCCAGACTGAATGCGTCGTATAATTCGCTTTTCCGGGATCATAGGTTTGCTCAAGCCTTAATTGATATTGGTCAATTTTAACATCTTTTTGGTAAGTACGTAAGCCTGACAAACCCTCAATAAGGACAAGAGACGGCATCATGTCGCCATCTTCTTGAAATTCCACAGCTTGATTATGGATTTTTAGCCTAACCGGAAGAAAATTAAGCACAAAAAGCCTGGGAATTACAGCAAGAGATACCCTTCGTGACGCAGTAACCACTCTTTTCGCTGCACCCCGCCGGCATAGCCGGTGAGGGTACCGTTGCGGCCAATTACGCGATGGCAGGGCACCACAATGCTGACCGGGTTAGCGCCATTCGCGGCCCCCACTGCGCGTGCGGCCCCGGCGCGACCGAGTTGCTCCGCGAGTTGCCCATAATGCATGACCTGTCCGCAGGGAATAGCCCGCAGCGCCTGCCACACTTCGCGCTGGAAAGGCGTGCCGGCCGTGGCAGTTGGCAGGCTGTCAATGATGCTGAGATCGCCTTCAAAGTACGCTGTAAGCTTGTCGCTCAGTCCGCCCGGGTTGGTGGCGCGGATACGTTCATACCCCTGTACGCGGTAGTGGATATCGAGCAGTTCTTCCATGCGGTCGCTGTGCTCTTCCCACTCAACCGCGCGCAGACAACCCTGCTCGTCGGCGATCACCCACAGCGGCCCAAGCGGCGTCGCAATCTTATCTTCGAGTAATCTCAGCATCTTCATTCCTTTAGTTCAGCCTCGGGTAGATCCCCGGTCCAATCGGCAGGCCGACAAGATACCACGCCACTAACATCACCAGCCATACCCCTAAAAAGATAAGCGGATAGGGTAAAACCAGCGAATAGTAGGTACCCAGTTTCGCCTCGGGTTTATAGCGCTGCAGGAAGCCTAAAAACAGCGGAACAAATGGCGAAACCGGCGCAAGGGGAATGACTGAGGAATCTGCGATGCGGAACAGGATCTGCGCGAAGGCCGGGTGGAACCCAAGCATCATAAACATCGGTACGAAGATCGGCGCCAGAATCGACCAGATGGCGGAGCCGCTGGCGATAAACATGCACAGCAGCGACGAGAGCAGCGCCAGACCGACAAACGCCGGTACGCCGCTTAGCCCGGCAGCTTCCAGCGCGTCGGTCAGGCCAACGGCCATAAACTTGCCCATGTTGCTCCAGTTAAACATGGCCACAAACTGCGCCAGCGGGAACACCATCACGATAAAGCCAGCCATCTCTTTCATCGGCTCGATCATCAGCTGCGGCAGATCGCCCTGGCGGCGGATTTTGCCAGTGGCGATACCGTAGGCGAGCGATACGACAAAGAAAAACAGGATAATCAACGGCACAATGCCCTGAATAAACGGCGAGGGCAGGACGGTATGTTTAACGGGATCGCGCAATATCCCGTTTTCCGGCACCACCATCAACGCCACCAGCGCGATAAAGGCCAGCGAGACAACGCCCGCCACGCGCAGGCCGAAGCGCTGTTCTTTACTCAGTGTCTCCAGTTTTTCATCGCTACGGCCTTCCCATTTCCCCAGGCGCGGCTCAATGATTTTATCGGTAATCAGCCCGCCGACAATCGTCAGGACAATGACCGAGCTTGCCATAAAGTACCAGTTGTCGATCACGCTGACGTGCATGGCCGCATCGAGGGTTTTCGCCGCCTCGGTACTGATGCCGGACAGCAGAACATCGGTAGTCACAATCAGCAAATTGGCGGTAAAACCGCATCCGACGCCGGCAATCGCCGACAGCAGTCCTGCCACCGGGTGACGCCCGACGGCGAGGAAGATCAGCGCCCCCATCGGCGGCATGATCACCAGCGCGGCGTCGGAAGAGATATGGCTGAAGAAGGCGATAAACAGCACCATGTAGCTGGCGTAACGTGCGCTGACGTGAGAGGCCATTTTCACCATCAGAGCCGGTAACAGGCCCACGCGCTCCGCGAGCCCGGCCCCCAGCACCAGTGCCAGAATGGCACCCAGCGGAGCGAAGCCGCTGAAGTTTTTAATCACATTGGGTAAAAACCAGTGCAATCCCTCAATGCTCAGCAGATTTTTCACCGCCACCAGGCTGCCGTCGGCCGGGCTGCGCACGCTAACGTCAAAGGCGGAGAGCACGGCGGTGACAACCATCAATATCACAATCAGATAGATAAAAAGCAGGAAAGGGTGCGACACTTTATTGCCGATCCTTTCAACCCAGCCATAGAGCTTACCGGATGGGGAATGCGAAGGTATGGATGACATACTCATGGGCGTTCCTCGGGAGTGTTGTGTTGTTGTGTTTTTTTATTTTAAAGGTGACGGTGTCACGCCCGGTGGGATCGGACACACGTACGGTTTTTCTTGTATGTGTTGTTCAAACTCTTCACGGCATTTTTTCAGCAGCGCCGCATCCTGCAGCAGATTCAGCGCGGTTGCGCCCATCACTTTCCCGGCCAGCAGCATCCCTTTGTGAGCAATCGAGGTTCGTCCCTGCGCCACCAGCTGCCAGGTGTGCAGCGGCGTGCCGACGGTAAAGCAGGGGCTGAAGCACTGGGCAACCGGCATTTTCCAGCTGACGTCACCCACGTCGGTTGAACCCGCCAGCACGTTATCGGTGACGGCATAAGGCGCGACTTCATCCACCAGCAGCGTCGCCTGATGACGACGGGCAAAGGCTTTACCCGCTTCGCCACCCGTGGCGGCAATATTTTTCAGGCTGTTTTGCAGATCGTTGGGCGTCAGCGTGGCGCGGATCTCGCGGGCAAACTCTCGCTCTTCGTCGGTCCACTCCGGCGTGCCGTAGTGCTGCAGGGCGCGATACATCGCCGCCTCAAGCGTGCGGTTTGGCAGGTAACTGGAGCAGGCTTTATCAAAGCGGCACTCGACGGTGGTTTCGGTCATCAGCGCCGCGCCCTGGGCGATTTTTTCGATACGTTCGTAGATTTGCTGTGCATCGGCCATCTCCGGGGCGCGGATCAGGTACAGCACTTCGGCCTGCGCCTGCACCACGTTAGGCGAAATCCCGCCGGTATCGGTAATGGCGTAATGGACGCGCGCTTTCTCAATAATGTGTTCGTTGAGGAAGTTGGTGCCGGTAGTCATCAGCGTCACCGCATCCAGCGCGCTGCGCCCCAGATGCGGAGAGTTGGCCGCATGTGCCGCCACCCCCTTAAAACGCCAGGCGGCCTGAATATTGGCCAGCGTGCTGACGTTAAACATCCCGGCAAAGGCCTCCGGGTGCCAGGTCACGGCGGCATCGACGTCGTCAAACAGCCCTTCGCGCACCATAAAGGTTTTCCCGGAGCCGCCTTCCTCACCTGGACAGCCGTAAAAACGCACTGTCCCGCCGCTGCCGTGCTGCTCCAGCCAGCTTTTTACCGCGACCGCCCCGGCAAGGGCTGCGGTGCCCAGCAAATTATGCCCGCAGCCGTGGCCGTTAGCCCCCGGCGTGGCGGATTGTGGGGTCGCACAGTGTGCCTGCTGGCTTAACCCGGCCAGCGCATCGTATTCACCCAGCAGGGCGATAACCGGTTTTCCGCTGCCGAAGCTGGCAATAAAGGCGTTAGGAATGCCGCCCGCCTCGCGCGTGAGGGTGAAACCTTCGGCTTCCAGCGCGCTGGCAAGCCGTTCGGCGGACCAGAACTCTTCAAAGCGGGTTTCAGGATGATCCCAGATCGCATCGGCGATGTCGGTTAACGTGCGACATCGCGTGTCGATCGCATCGGCAATAAAAGCGTAGTTGTCCTGCATTACACACCTCGCGTCCACGGGAAATTGAGCGCCGTCCGCGCCAGCGTTTCGATGGCGACCGTCATGACCTGCTCATCGAAGTCGAATTTTTCATTGTGATGTCCGGCGCTCAACGCCGTGCCAAACACCATATAGGACGCCATGCCGCCGTTTTGCTGCACGCGGGCCATCATCAGCGTGGCATCTTCGGAGCCTGCTGGCGCTTTGACCTTGTCGATAGCGTGAACCACCCCCGGAACCTGGCTGGCCTGTTCGCGCAGATAATCAACCCAGGCGGGTGTCGGCGAGCTGGCGGTGGCAGCCCCCATCAGGCGCATCTCTGCCTTAACGCCGTAGAGCGCCGCCGCGCCGGTAATGACCGCCTGCGCCCGTTCAAAGACATACTGGTTAATCGCTTCGTTTTCGCCGCGCGTTTCAACCTTTATCAGGGCATTGGCGGGCACCACGTTGCGCCCGCTGCCTGCCTGCATCACCCCGACGTTCACCCGGGATGCGCCTTCGCTGTGCGGGGCGATGCTGTGTAACGCGATGGCGGCCTGCGCGGCGGCGAGCAGGGCATTACGTCCGTCCTCCGGTTTGCCGCCAGCGTGTGCGGCCACGCCGGTAAAGTTCACGTCGAATTTGGTGGTCGCCATAAAATTATCGCTGCCGCAGATCACCGTCCCGGCAGGCACGCCGGTGCCAATATGGATGGCGGTGAAATAGTCCACGTCATCCAGCGCTCCGGCGGCCACCATGGCACGCGCGCCGCGCGTCCCTTCTTCTGCAGGCTGGAAGATCAGCTTGAGGGTGCCGCTGAGCTGCGCGTCATTCTGCTTAAGTACCTGCGCCAGCCCCAGACCAATCGTAGTGTGGCCGTCGTGTGCGCAGGCGTGCATCATCCCGGGATTGCAGGAGGCAAACCCGTCGCGGAACGGGCGGTGGCTTTGATCGTGTGCTTCGCTTAAATCCAGGGCATCCATGTCCACGCGAAATGCCAGGGTTGGGCCCGGGCGGCCGGTATTCAGGGTCGCGACAATCCCGGTAAACCCGCCCTCAAACGGCGCCAGCCATTTCTCCGGCGCGCCCTGCGCACGGGCGCGGGCAAATTCTCGCGCCAGGGTGGCCTCATCGGGCAGGCCCATTCGGCTTTCGGCATCCACCACGTCGCGCCCCATCGCCAGCTCATAACCCAGCGAGTCCAGGGTTTCTGCGACCTTCGCCGCGGTACGAAACTCCACCCAGCCGGATTCAGCAAACTGGTGAAAATCGCGACGCCATGCGCTCAGCTGCGGGGTTAGGGTCTGGATGTACTGCGTCAGTGTGTCCATATCTGTTCCTGTCATCATTAAAATATGTGAACTGCTTCACGCTGTGATAGTTTTTACTTATCACTAACCGTTTTTTCACAGTTTTAACCGTTCAGGAATTACCCTCGCACATCCCTTTCCATTAAAGTAGATGACAGTTTCTTTACTCTGATAAACAACGGTTATCGGTCGGGCTATGTCATTTCAGATTAAATTTCATCAAATCCGGGCGTTTGTCGAAGTCGCTCGTCAGGGCAGCATTCGCGGTGCCAGCAGGACGCTGAATCTTTCGCAGCCGGCGCTGACCAAATCCATCAAAGAGCTGGAGGAGGGCATGGCGGCGCAGCTTTTCGTGCGCAGAAGTAAGGGCGTTGCGTTGACCGAATGTGGGGAGGGCTTCTACCAGCGCGCGAAGTTGATTCTGGAAGAGCTGCGCGCGGCGCAGGATGACATCCGTCAGCGGCAGGGGGAGCTGGCCGGGCAGATCAATATCGGGATGGGGGCCAGCGTTTCACGCAGCCTGATGCCCGCGGTGATCTCCCGCTTTCACGCGCAGCACCCGCAGGTCAAGGTGCGGATTATGGAAGGGCAGCTGGTGTCGATGATCAATGAATTACGCCAGGGGGAACTCGATTTCACCATCAACACCTATTATCAGGGGCCTTATGACCACGAGTTTACGTTTGAAAAACTCTTCGAAAAGTCGTTTGCGGTATTTTGCCGGGAAGGACATCCGGCGACCAAAGCAACCTCAATTAATGAACTTCTGCATTATAACTGGACAATGCCGACGCCGCGGGGGAGTTATTATAAGCAACTGGAAGAGGTATTTAGCCATCGCGCACAAATACCGCGAATAGGGGTTGTCTGCGAAACATTCTCCTCCTGTATTAGCCTGGTCGCGCAAAGTGATTTTTTAAGCATTCTGCCGCAGGAACTGGGCTGTGACCCGCTGCTGGCGCATCGACTGGTGATGTTGCCGGTTGTCGAATCGCTTCCAAAAGCGGCATATTATTTAATTCAGCGCCGTGATTCCCGTCAGACACCCCTTGCCGAATCTTTAATTACGCAATTCCGAAGAGAAGCGCGAAAAATAGTCGCGGCGTGAGAAAAAGAACGTAAAAAAACAGGGTCTGTCCGACATCTGACAGACCCTCCAGTACACACAGCAGTGCGTCCTTTCGCCAGTCCTGAGTATTATATCCATGAAGCAGGTATATTTAGGTATAACACCTTTCCCGAAAAAGGGAAGAGGGTTGAGTATTTGATTTTACGAATTTTTAACACAAATCACTTATTTTACGTTTGCTGAAATTTAAGTTAAGTCAGATTAAAGCGTGTTTTATAAATACTATATATATTCATCGGGTTAATATTTATGTCGCGCGACGGCGGTTAACGGTGATTGAGGCCTCTTCCCGGCGCAGGTATAGTACCCTCCTTAGTTGTAGCCGGAGGATGTCCATGAACCCTGACGACAAATCTTATTTTCTTGACGCCATGGAGGATGTCCAGCCCCTGAAGCGCGGCCCGGATATTCACTGGCAGCCGAGCCGCAATACGCGGGTGCGCGAGAAGGTAGATAGTGAACAGCTGGATAACTTCCTGACGCTGGGTTTTCTTGAACTGGTGCCCCTTGACGAGCCTCTGGCGTTCCGGCGCGATGGGGTACAGCAGGGCGTTATCGATAAGCTGCGATCGGGTAAATACCCCCGCCAGGCCAGCTTAAATCTCCTGCGCCAGCCCGCCGAACGCTGCCGTCAGATGCTGTTTTCGTTTATTCGCCAGGCCGGGCGCGACGGGTTACGTAACCTGATTATCATTCATGGGAAAGGGCGCGAGCAGAGCTCACATACGAATGTCGTGCGCAGCTATCTGGCGCGCTGGTTGACCGAGTTCGGGGAAGTGCAGGCTTTCTGCGAGGCGCTGCCGCATCACGGCGGCAGCGGGGCATGCTATGTCTCGCTGCGCAAATCCGATGAAGCGAAACAGGAGAACTGGGAGCGGCACGCCAAGCGCAGCCGCTAATGAGAGCGGGCGAGACACTCGCCCGCCGGTGACTCAGAAGGTTTCCCAGTTGCTGTCGGCAGACGCGCTTGTCGTTGCCGGTCGCAACAGCTGTGGCGTTTTCACATTCGTCGGGCGCGGGGCGACCGCTTTCTCTTTTCCGTTCAGACGAAACGCGGCGACGGCCTGACGCAGCTGTTCGGACTGATCTTCCAGCGCCGCCGCCGCCGTGGCGGACTGCTGCACCAGCGCGGCGTTTTGCTGCGTCACGCTGTCCATCTGCGAAACGGCCAGACTTACCTGCTCAATTCCCCGGCTCTGCTCGTCAGACGCAGAGGAAATCTCACCCATAATATCGGTCACGCGGGTGACGGCGGCGACAATCTCTTTCATGGTGGAGCCAGCCTCGCTGACCTGCTCAGAACCGGTATTTACCCGGCTGACTGAGTTTTCGATAAGCCCTTTGATCTCTTTCGCCGCCTGTGCGCTGCGGCTTGCCAGCGTACGGACTTCACCTGCGACCACCGCAAAACCGCGACCCTGTTCCCCGGCGCGGGCGGCTTCCACCGCTGCGTTAAGTGCCAGAATGTTGGTCTGGAATGCGATACTGTCAATCACGCCGGTAATATGCGCAATTTGCTGCGAACTGTCGGCAATTTCGGTCATGGTGCGAACCACGTTATCCACCACGTGACCGCCGCGCGCCGCCGTTTCTGAAGCATTCTTCGCCAGCAGGGTCGCCTGACGGGCGTTATCGGAGTTCTGTTTAACCGTCGCCGTCAGCTCTTCCATGCTGGCGGCGGTCTCTTCGAGCGAGGCTGCCTGCTGCTCGGTACGGGCGGAAAGATCGTTACTTCCTGCGGCAATTTCGCCTGCACCGGTGTAGATGGAATCGGTGCTGCCGCGTACGGCGCTGACGGTGGTCACCAGCGATTGCTGCATTTCATGCAGACCGGCGGCCAGCTGGCCCATCTCATTGCGGCCAGAAAGGGTGATTTCCTGCGTCAGATCGCCCCCGGCAATCGCGCGAATATGGTTCATAATGGTGTTGAGTGGTTTTAACAACAGGTGTTGTAAACCCTGCCAGATGACCACCAGTACCGCGATAACGGCCAGCAAGATAGCCGCCAGTGTCCATTGCATCTGCGTGAAGCTGCTCTGATTCTCTTCGGCGGCGGCTTTCAGCAGAGTGTTGTTTTCGGCGCGCCAGCGGTTATAGACCGCTTCCATATCGTCCTGCGCCTGTTGCGCGTCCAGATCGCCATAGGCCTGGTAGTTGTCGGCACGCAGATACTCAATCGACAAACGCATCACTTCGTGCATCTGGTTCCAGGACTTCTGCATCTCGTCGGTCAATGCCGCGTTCTGGCCGTTAACCTGCGGCAGTTTTTGCCACGCTTTGTTATAGGCTTCGGCTTTTGCCAGCGAGTCACCTGCGGTGCCGAGCAGTTTATTGATCGCCGCAAGGGATGCCGGATCGCGCTGATTTTTCAGGTAGCGGATCGCCACGCGGGTCACGGTGACGCGTGTTTTCACCAGCGTGTTCACGCTGTCGCTCAGGCTTTCCTGCTGAGCGTTGAGCACACCGGAATTCTGGAAGTTATGGCGATCGTTACTGACGGCAGAGTAGAACAACCCTCCCGTGACAACTTGCAACAGACAGAATATGGTGAGGGCAAAGATAATACCGGTAATCACGTGCAGATTTTTCAGCATAGCGGTCGTCCGTTAGAGAAGATGCAGGGTTTCTTCAATACTATCGTCGTAGAGAATTTAAACTTTAATTTAACTCGCGCTTAACTCAGGGGCCCGTGAGGGAACCTGTTGTAAACCCGGATCATTTTTTATGAGGAAGGTCAACATGAGCAGCATTGATAAAAGCGGGACATACGCGCTCGGAACGCGAACGGTTAAACGACTGGGCTATGGTGCGATGCAGCTGGCCGGGCCGGGCGTATTTGGGCCGCCGAAGGATAAAAATGCCGCGCTGGAGGTGTTACGTGAAGCCGTGGCGGCGGGGGTAAATCACATTGATACCAGTGATTTTTATGGCCCTCATGTGACTAACCAGCTGATCCGCGAGGCGCTTCATCCGTACCGGGACGATCTGACGATTGTGACCAAAATTGGCGCCCGTCGCGACAGCAAAGGCGCCTGGCTACCGGCCTTTTCCGCACAGGAGCTGACGCAGGCGGTGCATGACAACCTGCG
This sequence comes from Enterobacter sp. WCHEn090032, assembly GCF_003986875.1. Lineage (NCBI taxonomy): Bacteria > Pseudomonadati > Pseudomonadota > Gammaproteobacteria > Enterobacterales > Enterobacteriaceae > Enterobacter > Enterobacter sp. WCHEn090032. The sequence continues at coordinate 89,159 of NZ_RXRN01000015.1, read as the reverse complement.
TAATCTGCAGCTGGATGTGCTGGACGTGGTGAATCTGCGGATCATGTTTAGCGCGCACGGGCCGGCGGAAGGATCGATTGCTGAACCGCTTTCCACCCTGGCAGAGCTCCAGCAGCAGGGGCTGGTGCGTCACATTGGCCTGAGCAACGTCACGGCCACTCAGGTTGCGGAAGCGCAGAAAATGGTGCCGGTGGTGTGCGTGCAGAACATGTACAACATTGTGAACCGGGGGGACGATGCGCTGGTGGATCTGCTGGCGCAGCAGGGGATTGCGTATGTGCCATTCTTCCCGTTAGGCGGCTTTACGCCACTGCAATCTTCCGGGCTGCAGGCGGTTGCCGACTCGCTGGGCGCAACGCCAATGCAGGTTGCGCTGGCATGGCTGCTGCAACGTTCCCCGAATATCCTGCTGATCCCGGGCACTTCGTCCGTGGCGCATCTGCGGCAAAACCTCGCGGCGGGCGAACTGGAGCTGCCGCCTGACGCACTGGAAACATTGAATACGCTGATGGACTGATCGTCACAGGCGCGAAGCCCGACATGTGCTTTTGGGCTTTGCGCGTTTTAAATCTTCTGACACTTCAACGCGTTTGGGTGCGCTTCCGGAAATGACCTTGATCCCTGGCCATAATCCGTAATACTGTATTTATATACAGTATCTGGCGAGAAAGGCATTATGGACACTCTCTTTTCTTATCATCCAAACCAATACATTGAATTACCTTTATTTTTAGAGCGTGTAGCCTGTGGTTTCCCCAGTCCGGCGCAGGATTATGTAGAGGATCGTCTCGATCTTAACCGGCTGGCAGTGAGACACCCCAGTGCGACCTATTTTATCAAGGTGAGTGGAGACTCCATGATTGGCGCAGGGATTGGCGACGGCGATCTGCTGGTTGTCGACCGTTCGCTAACTGCCGGGCATGGGGATATCGTTGTGGCCTCGGTCGCCGGAGAGTTTACGGTGAAGGAGTTACAGACCCGTCCGGTTCTGCGGCTGCTGCCACATAACGTTCGCTATCAGCCGATTACCTTTCAGTCCGAAGAGGAGCTGCAGATCTTCGGCGTCGTCACCCACACCCTCAAAACGCATAAACATGTTCGCGCTGGTTGATGTAAATAGCTTTTATGCCTCCTGCGAAAGGGTGTTCCGCCCCGATCTGGAGGGGAAGCCCATCGTGGTGGTTTCCAATAACGACGGCTGCATTATTTCACTGTCGCGGGAGGCAAAGCAGTTCGGCATAAAAATGGGTGAGCCGTATTTTAAATTCAAAGAGAAGCGTTTTCCGTCACGGGTTTACGTGTTTAGTTCAAACTATGCGCTGTATGCCGATCTCAGCAGTCGGGTGATGCAGACGCTGACCGATCTCGCCCCGGCAATAGAGATTTACTCCATTGATGAGGCGTTCGTGAACGTTTCAGGGGTCAGTAACTGCCTGGCGCTGGAAGCATTCGGTCACCAGATGCGCACGCAGGTCTTTAAAAATACGGGCTTAACCGTTGGCGTCGGTATTGCCCCGACGAAAACGCTGGCAAAGCTGGCCAACTATGCAGCGAAGCGGTGGTCCGGCACTGGCGGCGTGGTCGATCTGTCGGATCGCGAGCGGCAGCGGAAACTGCTGGCAAAGGTTCCGGTTGAGGAGGTGTGGGGCGTAGGGCGGCGCATCACGAAAAAGCTTAACGCGATGGGAATTACCACGGCGCTGGAGCTGGCGGAAGCATCCTCCTGGGTCATTCGCAAACATTTTAACGTGGTGCTGGAACGTACGGCGCGCGAGCTTCGCGGTGAGCCTTGTCTTGATCTGGAGGAGTACACCCCCACGAAGCAGCAAATTATCTGTAGCCGTTCGTTTGGTCACCGTATAACCCAATACGAAGAGATGCACCAGGCGATTTGCGCCTATGCGGAACGTGCCGCAGAGAAACTGCGCGGCGAGCATCAGTATTGTCGTTTTATCAGCGTGTTTGTGCGGACCAGTCCGCATGCGGACAACGAAATTTATTATGGCAATCAGGCCTCTGTCACCCTGATGACGCCCACCAATGACTCGCGGGATATTATCCGTGCCGCCACGGAGGCGCTGGGGCGAATCTGGCTCGACGGGTATCGCTATATGAAAGCCGGGGTGATGCTGGCGGACTTTTTCAGCAGCGGCGTCGCGCAGCTTAATTTGTTTGACGATAACCGTCTGCGCGCCAACAGTGCGGCGCTGATGGAGATGATCGACAGCGTAAATCACTCCGGCAAAGGGAAGATCTGGTTTGCGGGGCAGGGTATTGAGAAAGCCTGGGCAATGAAGCGCGAGATGCTGTCACCGGCTTATACAACGCGATACGCGGATTTGCCGGTGGCGAAGTAATAGTGGCGCTATTTCTTTTGCGTCAGCCAGGTTGCCGCGGCCGTCAGCATGCCGATCCACGGCATTTCACCCGCACCTGCCAGGAAATTATGGCGATCGATGTCATTATTTTTACGAATATCAGCAAGGCGGATAAGCGCCGTTTTCTCATCCGTGGCGCCGATCTCCTCAAACTGTTTTTCAAACCCCTGAGCGATGAGTTGCGCGGCCGCGTCGATATTTTCGCTCTCGATCGCAATCAGGTTCGTGCCTTTTTGGAAAAAACGGTAATCCTGCATACGTGCTCCAGTAAGAGGAGGATAGGGTGAAAATACACTATGCCTTGCGGTTAAAAAAAGCACGCGATTTGCGCAAGCAACGTTTAGCTTTTCTTTACGATTTCAGGCAGTAATTGCTCAATCACGCCCACGACGCTGCGGACGCGTTGTGGAATAAAGCGCGCGTCAGGGTAGACGGCATAGAGAACGCGGTCGGGTAACCGCCAGCCGGGCAATACCGGTACCAGCGTGCCGGCCTGCAGCGCGCGGGCCGCAAGCGGGCGCTGCATGCCGCCGAGCCCGATGCCTGCCTCCAGCGCCTGTAACAGCGCGTCGCTGGTATTGGCCCGGAAAACGGTATTCACCTTCACCTCAAGGGTTTCCTCAGCAGCAATCAGCCTCAGCGGAACATCCGGCGGGATGCCGCTAAACCGTACGTGCGGCAGCGTCGCGAGTTCGCTGACGTCGTCCACCGCCGGAAAACCGGGGGCGGCAAACAGAGCCGTTTCAATACGCGCCAGCACGCGAGCCGCATGCGCCTGCGGGGGCTCGCTGCTCAGCCGTATCGCCACATCCACACCCTCCGTCACCAGATCGGCAATCCGGTCATCAAGAGAAATCATCAGATGCAGTTCGGGATGCAGGCGTTGCAGCGTCAGTAAATGGGGCAACACAATCTGCCCCAGGCCGCTTGGCAGCTGGACGTGCACGCTGCCCTGAAACTGGTGGTCGACGGGATTGAGCCGCCTCTCCGCTTCCCGCATGGCGTCCAGCAGCAGCTGCATGTCCCGACGATAACGCTCCCCCTGCTCGGTCAGCTTCATGGTGCGCGTTGTTCGGTGCAGTAACACCACGCCGAGCTCCTGCTCAAGGGCGGCGATCTGCTGGCTAACGGCAGATTGTTTCATTCCGCTCTGGCGGGCGGCTGCAGAAAAGGATCCTGCCTGCGCGACACAGAGAAAAGTAGAAATGGCGTTGAGCTTGTTATTCATTTAATGGTTTTTCTGATAGGTGCCATCGAAGTGAGGGGATATCCGCTAAAAAAATAATATATGACACTGCATCTGTCACCCATTCTGGAGAAACACCATGAATAAAAGAGAGCAACACAACGTCGCGTTGGTCGCGGGGGCCAGCGGCATTGTCGGCAGACAGCTTGTCAGGACGCTCCTGCATCACAAGTGGGAGGTGATCGGCCTCAGTCGCCACGGCGTCACCCATCCGGATGGCATTCCGATGGTGAACGTCGATTTACTGGATGCGCAGGACAGCGCCCGGGCGCTGCGCGTCCTGGATGGCATCACTCATCTCTTTTACAGCGCCTGGGCGAACGCGGCGAACTGGACGGACATGGTCGAGCCGAACGTTACAATGCTGCGTAATCTGGTCAGCACGCTTGAAAAAACGGCGCCTTTGCAGACGGTAAGCCTGATGCAGGGGTACAAAGTCTACGGTGCACATCTGGGGCCGTTTAAAACCCCGGCGCGTGAAAGCGATCCCGGCGTGCCGGGGGCGGAATTTAACGCCGCGCAGCTCACCTGGCTCAGCCAGTTTCAGCGCGGGAAACGCTGGCACTGGAACGCCATCAGGCCGGGCGTGGTGGGAAGTTCAGTGCCGGGCAATACCATGAACCTTGCGCTGAGCATCGCCCTGTACGCTTCGCTGTGCAAGGCTCAGGGGTTACCGCTGCGTTTTCCCGGTTCGGAACAGACCTGGCACAGTATTGTTGACCATACCGACGCCGGGCTGCTGGCCGAAGCCACCCTATGGGCCGCCACGTCACCTGCGGCACAGAATCAGGCATTCAACGTGAATAATGGCGATATCTGGCGCTGGAGCGAGCTGTGGCCGCGCATCGCTCGCTGGTTTGAGCTGGACACTGCGCCGCCGGTGAGGTTGTCATTTCGCCAGCTGTTTACGGATTATCGCGACGTCTGGCGCGAGCTTGCCGGGGAACGGCTGGTGGAAGCGGATATTCTGAAACTGAGCGACGGGCAGTTTGCCGATTTCGTCTTTAGCTGGCATTACGACATGTTCGGTGACGGGAGCAAACTCCGGCGGTCGGGCTTCACGAAAATGCAGGCGACTGATGAGATGTTTTTCAGCCTGTTCGCGCAGCTGAGAGCCGCGCGGATTATTCCCTGACGCTAAGGGTTGTTGTCATCAACGATCGGCGCGTTATACTCACGTCTTGAGAATCATGTAGGGTGGGGCAGGGATATGCACGAGAGCCTAAAAATAATATCAGTCGCGCTGCCCCTCATTGCGCTTTTCATATTGTCCGGATTTTTTATCAGACGTATTCGTCAGGCAAAACGCATCATTACAGACCGCAACGGGATGAAAAAAATATCCGCTAACCCGTCAATATTTGGCGGGAATGCAGGTAAAACCTGGTTTTATGATGACCAGTTTTTATATGAGGTTAAAAATAACGCCACCCGTAAAATTGCGCTGGCGAATATCATTAAGATCGGGCCGGGGAATACCGAGATAAATAGCAGACGGGTCTGGATTGTTATTTATCGTGACGGTGCTAATGAAAAGCAGGTGCAGTTTTATAACAATCTTACCCTCTGGAATCATAACTTCACGGCTTTTCTGGCAGCGGTAAAAAGAGCCAATCCTGACGCTGTCGTGAAAAAACGCTCATTGCTCAATTTATGAAAAACAACCGCAGACGGTTTGCGGACGCCGCCCGTGGGGAGCGTCCGGAGCATCAGGGTTAAGGGCTTACTCAACCGTTAACGCATTAACCACCTCGGCCACGCTTTTCACGCTGTGAATATTCCCGATCCCCGTGCCGAGCGCGATATACCCTTCATCGGTATTATTTTCCAGCATGCCCAGGCGCAGGCCCCGTAATCCGCCCATCGCCTTGCCCAGCGCTTCGTTGCTTGCGCCAGCTTTATCCATCGCTGCCAGTTTTTCCGCCAGCCTGCCGGGAAGAGAGCGGTAGTAATGGGGGACAGTGCGGAAAAGCAGTAAATCGAGACCGTTGGCGGCAACAATTTTATCTTTGACCCCCTGCGGCACGCGGCTTTCTTCCGTACTGATAAACACCGAGCCGGCAAATACGCCTTCAGCGCCTAAGGTGTGCGCCGCTCTGGCGGTGCGATTATCGGTAATGCCGCCCGCCGCCATCACCGGAATATGCTTCACGGCATCGGCAATCAGCGGCACGATGGAAAAGGTGCCAAGCGCCGTGGCGGGTAACGTTCCGCCCTCATCAAAACCGGTGGCAACGATAATGTCTGCCCCCGCGTCTTCTGCGAGGCGGGTGTTTTCCGGGGTGGGGTTGATGTCGCGGTAGATAATGGCGATACCCGCCTCTTTTAGCTCGCTGAACAGCGCCGGAATAATGCTGCCTTCCCCATAGCCCGTATACACAACGGCCCTGACGCCTTCCTCTTTCACCACCTGAAGGATAGGGCCTGTCCAGACGTCGTTAACGGCCGTGGGGATCAGGTTCACGCCAAAGGGCTTTTCGGTCAGCCGCTTCGTTTTACGAATTTCTTCCCGCATTTTTTCGGCGGTCTCTTCCGGCGTGGAGACCGCGGTGTCGGCGGTTAAGCCGGCGTTGGGGCCCAGCACGCCAAGCCCGCCGGCATTGCTGACTGCAGCGACTAAGCGGGCGTCAGTGAGCCAGGATAGCGGTCCCTGAATAACAGGTTTTTCGATGCCCAGGATCTGACAGATACGGTTATTTTTCACAGCAGACTCTCCCTTACGTTTGAATGGAGGAGAGTGTAGGGCGCAAGATTGTTAGGAAAAATAGCCAAAAATATTCATCACTGTTATAAAATTAATAACAATAATCTTATCCTGCTTACGGCAAAAGCATCCCTTATGCAAATAAACCTCTTTGAATCCATGAGAATTTTTATTGAGATTGTCGAATCAGGGAGCCTTACCCAGGCGGCGGAGAATCTGCGGGTCCATCGCCCGGCCGTCACCAAAGCGTTGCAGCTACTGGAGCAGCACAGCGGCACGCGGCTACTGCAACGCACCACGCGTCGGATTAGCCTGACCCCGGATGGAGAAGCATTTTATCGCCGGAGTAAACCCCTGCTGGCGCAGGCGGACGAATTACTGGAATCGTTTGGCGCCGATCGGCCGATACACGGCCAGCTGCGAATCGATATGCCCATCTCGTTTGCGGCGTTGCGGGTGATACCCAACCTGCCTGATTTTTATCGCCAGCATCCCGAGATTGACATCATTCTGAGCAGCTCGGACCGCCGTCGGGATATGCTGCGGGATGGGCTGGACTGTGTGCTGCGGGTGGGCGAGCTGGACGACGGCGATTATATCGCGCGTAAAATCGGGAACATTAAAATTACGACCTGTGCCAGTCCGGCCTGGCTGGCACAACACGGTACGCCAGAAACGCTGGATGATTTGCGAAAGCATCAGGCCATCAACTGGATTAATAACAGCAGCAGACACATTCAGCCGTGGACGTTTACCACGCCAGAAGGCGTCGCGGAGATCGCGCTACCCGGTAAGCTCGTGGTGGATAACTCCGAGGCCTACATCGCGGCAGGCCTGGCCGGGCTGGGGTTAATGCAGGGGATGAACCTCTTTCTCCAGCCTTACCTTGACCGCGGTCTTCTGGTTGAAGTCCTGCCAGACTATCGCTCCCCGGATCGCAAGCTGTCACTGCTCTACCCACACCGCCATCTCTCCCGCAAGGTGCGGGTCTTTACCGAGTGGCTGGAGAGTCTGGTGTGAAAACAGCCAGCGTGTGACACAGTGCGCCAATCTGTTCGACGGCGTTCAGCAGGCGGGGTGTCGGTTCGTTTGCGCAGTTCAGCCGCAGAAAATGCGTTAATTCTGCCCCCGGGGAAAACAGGGGGCCAGGGCTGACGCCGATGCCCAGCGCCAGCGCGCGGCGATGCACCTCCAGCGCGTTGACCTGCTGAGGGAGTTCTACCCACAGCAGAAAACCGGCTGCGGGTACGTTAAGGCGCGTACCGGGTGGAAAGCTGGCTTCGACCCGCGCCACGACGGCGCGTATTCCCGCTGCGATCCGGCGCTTTAGCCGGCGCAGGTGACGATCGTAGTCGCCACTTGCCAGCACCTCACTCGTCGCGGCTTCCAGCAGCGGCGTGCCTGCCCAGTCTCCGGCCATGCGGGTCTGTAAGACCTGAGTGTGGTAGCGTCCGGCGGCAATCCAGCCGATTCGCCAGCCCGGGGCAAGCGTTTTAGACAGGGAACTGCAGTAAATCACATTTCCGCTCTGGTCGAACGCCTTACAGGCAGGCGGACGTTGCCCTTCGCCGACCAGGTCTCCGTAGACATCGTCCTCTATCAAAGGAATACCTGCGCCTTCAAGCAGGGTAACCAGTTCCTGCTTGCGCGCGACGGGCATACTGGCGCCCAGCGGATTTTGCACGGTGGGTGAGGCCAGAACGGCTGCGGGACGGTGGCAGCGTATGGCGTCTGCCAGCGGTTCCAGTAACAGACCTTCAACAGGATCGGTAGGGATTTCTAAGGCCTTCAGGCCTAAATCTTCCAGCAGCAGGAGCGTGCCAAAGTAGGCTGGCTGTTCAATCGCCACAACATCCCCAGGCTGACACACTGCCCGCAGGGCCAGGCGTAGCGCCTGCGTCGCGCCCGCGGTGATAATGAGATCGTCCGCGCCGAACCGGGCTCCCCACTGCGCAGCCCGCGCGGCAATCTTACTTCGCAAATCTCCCCTTCCCGGAGGCAGGCTATAGTTCTGCCCGTGCGCGTCCAGACGACGCCCCGCGGAGTGCAACGCCCGTTGCAGCGCATCACCCGGCAGCCACGCAGGATCGGGCAGGGCGGCGCCCAGCGGGATCAGACGAGCCTCTGCACTGCTGAACAGCGATCGGGCCACGGCGGACATAGTGACAGGGACCGGGCCTGACGGGGAACGGGAGGGTTCCACGCGCGGAAGGAGACGGGTCTGATGGACGTAATAACCTGAACGCGGCCGCGCAACAATCAGCCCTTCCGCTTCGAGACAGCGAAGGGCTTCAAGCGCCGTCGGGAGGCTAACGCACTCGCGTTCTGCCAGTTTACGTGCGGAGATCATGCGGTCACCGACTTGCAATGCGCCAGAAGAGAGCGTGAGGCGCAACATCTCAGCAATACGGCGATAGTGTGGGGACGGGGCAGACATGGGTATCTGTTCAGGCTAATTTTCGATAAAACTGACTATACAGCCAATGATGTGCGCCATCTATAGTGTCCGACATGTTCATGACAAGGAGGCATTATGCACAGCGAAAATTTCGACATTTCTTCCTATTTCAAACGCATAAACTACAGCGGACCGGCGGCTGCCGATACGGCTACCCTGCATGCCCTTATGCGTCATCAGCTCTTTTCAGTCCCGTTTGAAAATCTGGACGTGCAGACGGGCAAAATTGTCTCGCTGGCGCCAGACGACATTGCCGATAAAGTGTTAAAGAAAGGGCGCGGTGGCTACTGCTATGAGGTGAACGGGCTTTTTGCCATGGCGCTGGCGGTGTTAGGTATCCCTTACCGTTTCGTGGCGGCGCGCCCGATGTTCTACCCCGTGCGGAGGCCGAAAACCCATATGGCGTTAATCGCCGAAGTGGAGAACCGACAGTGGCTTTGCGATCTTGGCTTTGGCAGCTATGGCATTCGTGCGCCGATGGCGCTGGACACGCTTGACGTGGATATCACGCAGGATTTCGACACGTTTCGACTCAGCCGTAGTGCGGAGGGCGAATATCTTCTTCAGGCGAAGGTTGAGGGTGAGTGGGCCCGTCAGTACGGCTTCGACCTTACCCCTCAGGAGTGGATTGATTTCGTCCCGGCCAACTACCTTAACTCCACGCATCCTGACGCTATTTTTGTGCAGAAACTGGTGGTGGTGCAGCATCGCCCGGAAGGGCGCCAGATTTTGCTGGGCGATATGCTGAAAACCATCACGGCGAACGGCACTGAAACGCGGCAGCTGGCGGAGGAGGACATACGCCATGTCCTGAAAGACCGTTTTGCACTGACCGCCGCGTAATCTGTAGGAGCAACCGCCGCAATCACCTGGACATTTTAACCAGGGAAAGGGTCAGGCAAAGAGTCCCTTAATAAGCATCCAGAAAAGAGAGAGCAGGCAGAGGATTTGTACCGTCCGCAATGACCACAGTTGAAAACGCCATTGATACCGCTCCCGGGCATCGGCTTCTGCGATCGGGCCAGCGGCGTCAGAGGCGTTTTTCCTTATGCGGCGCAGAAAATCATGACACAGCCAGACCAGAAGTATGAGGCTAATTATTCTCGTGAAAAGTAAACCGTAGGCGTTATAAAACGTATCCCAGTAGCAGTGGAGGGTATCCAAGGCTTATATCCTTTTCCTGAGCCGCCCATACGGCAGGTATGGGCGGTGAATGATTACTTCTTCTTATCCATCATCGCCTTTAAATCAGCAAAGGGGTTAAACGTGGCGACGCCCACGTCTTTTTGCGCGTCTTCCCCGGCAACCACGGTAGTACCGTACTGATCCGCTTCGGTGTATTTCGAATGTTCGTGATCGTGGCAAAACAGGCACAGCAGCTCCCAGTTGCTGCCATCTTCCGGGTTGTTGGTATGGTCGTGATCGATATGGTGAACCGTGAGTTCACGCAGATTGGAATAGACAAACTCGCGCGAGCAGCGTCCACACACCCAGGGATAGATTTTTAATGCTTTTTCGCGATAGCCGCTTTCCAGCCGCGCGTAGTTTTTGGGGATCAAAGCCATTGCCGGTTTTACCTGCCATGAAAAAAGTAGGGGATATTATATCCTATTATGTGGCGAAATGACGAACCACGCTATTCAGTCAATTTATTTGATGCTTTCCGTTAAATAAACGGCATTTATTCTTAGCGGGTAATGCGTAAAGTGGACAGCACGCAACGCATTCTCAGGACACATAGTAATGAAAAAGATCGGGTTTTTATCGTTTGGTCACTGGACACCTTCTCCGCAGTCCGGCACGCGCTCAGCGGCAGATACGCTGCTGCAGTCCATCGATTTAGCCGTGGCGGCTGAAGAGCTGGGGGCAGACGGTGCCTATTTCCGCGTACACCACTTCGCCCGACAGCTTAGCTCGCCGTTTCCTCTTCTGGCCGCCATTGGCGCAAAAACGAAAACCATCGAAATCGGCACGGGCGTGATCGATATGCGTTACGAAAATCCGCTGTATATGGCCGAGGATGCGGGCGCGGCGGACCTCATTTCCGGTGGACGTTTGCAGCTTGGCATTAGCCGCGGCTCTCCGGAACAGGTTATTGATGGCTGGCGTCATTTCGGCTATGTCCCGCAGGAAGGGGAAAACGAATCGGATATGGCGCGCCGCCATACCGAAGTGCTGCTTGATGTGCTGCGCGGTGAAGGGTTTGCCAAACCAAATCCGCAGCCGATGTTTCCGAATCCGCCGGGGCTGCTGCGCCTGGAGCCCTATTCCGAAGGGCTGCGCGAGCGTATCTGGTGGGGCGCCGGTTCAAATGCGACGGCAGTGTGGGCGGCAAAGCTGGGCATGAATCTGCAAAGTTCAACCCTGAAAGACGATGAAACCGGTGAGCCGTTCCATATTCAGCAGGCAAAACAGATCCGCGCCTACCGTCAGGCCTGGAAAGAGGCCGGACATACGCGCGAGCCGCGGGTGTCGGTGAGCCGCAGCATTTTTGCATTAATGGACGACCGCGACCGGATGTACTTCGGCACCAGCCGCAACGACAGCGACAGCGTGGGTTACCTGGATGAGAAAACGCGCGCCATCTTCGGGCGCAGCTATGCCGCGGAGCCGGATAAGCTCATTGAACAGCTGAAAAAGGACGAGGCGATTGCCGAGGCCGATACGCTCTTACTGACCGTGCCGAACCAGCTCGGTGTGGATTATAATGCGCACGTGATTGAGTCCATTCTCAAACATGTCGCACCGGCAATGGGCTGGCGCGAGTAGTTGTTACGCTAGCAGCCGTGAGATCGTTATGGAAAACCTTGCCCTCTGGTATCGCCGTTTTGGCGAGCCAGAATCTGTTCTGCAACCTGAAACCGCGTCATTGGGGGCGCTAGCACCGGGTCATCTCCGTGTCCGGATGCTGTTTTCTCCGGTCAACGCTTCCGATCTTATTCCCATCACGGGCGCCTATCGGCACAGAACTCCGTTACCGGCGGTAGCGGGGTATGAGGGCGTCGGTGTCGTTACTCAGGCTCCCGCGTCGTTTAGTCATCTGCTGGGTAAACGCGTTCTGCCGCTGCGTGGGCAAGGCACCTGGCAGCGCTATGTTGATTGCCCGGCCGAGTATGCGATCCCCGTACCGGACACCATTGACGTGCATCTGGCCGCGCGGGCCTATATCAATCCGCTGGCGGCGCAGATGATGCTCACCCGCTACCCCGCTCAGGGAAAACGGGTGTTGCTTACGGCTGCAGGATCGGATTGCGGCATTCTGCTGGGGCAGTGGGCCCGTCAGGCGGGCGCGGAAGCGGTGTACGGAATTCACCGTTCTGCGGTTCATGCGCAACGGCTGGAAGCGATGGGCATCACGCCTGTCGCGCAGCATGACGCGCACAGAATCGCCTCCGTCGCCGCACGCAGCGATATTGTCTACGATGCCACCGGCGGGCCGCTTGCGGAAGCGATCCTCAGCGTGATGCCCGGGCAGGGGATGTTTGTCTGCTACGGACTGCTCTCCGGCCAGACTTTCCGACAGCTGCGTCCTGAACCACGCGTGGTGTGGTTCCATATCCGTAACGGGCTGGATGCGCTCAGCACGGAGGCGTGGCACGCGGCGTTCGATCGCATCTGGCTTCGTCTGCCCGCCAGCCGGTACAGCGATGTCGCGGTATACCCCCTGGCGGAATGGCAGAGGGCGCTCAGTGCTTATCGCGAAGGTGGAAGGACCTGCAAGCCTCTCCTGTCAATGATGGACTGACCGCTACTGATGGCTCATATCGCTCAGCAGCACGGCGATACTTTGCCCGCCTGCCGTCTGTTCCAGGGCAATTTTGACGATGATGGTCAGCGGGACGGAGAGCAGCATCCCTACGGGCCCGAGCAGCCAGCCCCAGAATATCAGGGACAAAAAGACCACCAGCGTGGAGAGCCCCAGCCCTCGCCCCATCATGCGAGGCTCAAGAATATTGCCGAACACCAGATTGATCGCCAGATATCCGGCCAGCAGGACCAGTGCGTCATAGAACCCACTGAACACCAGCACCTGAAGGATAGGGGGGATCGCAGCCAGCACCGACCCGATGTTGGGAATATAGTTGAGCGCAAACGCCAGTAATCCCCAGACAAACGCAAAGCGGACGTCCAGCGCCAGCAGCATCAACCAGACGACAATGCCCGTCACCAGGCTAATAGCCGTTTTCAGCACCAGATAGCGGGAAACGCTGTCCAGCGCGCGTTGAATGGCCCCCATTCCCTCAACCGGCCGGACCATGATCTGCTGCAGCTTCGCCGGCAGCTGGGGCACCTCCAGCAGCATAAACACCACCGTTAAGAACAGCAGGAAAATGGAGGTCATGGCATTGGAAAGCTGCGTCAGCAGGCTGGTGACAACTGTCATGGCCGCATTGGGGTCGATAAATTTAAGGAGCTCTTCGACCGAGACTTCGATCCCCGCGCGCTGTAGCCAGGGTTCAATCTGCAGCAGCGGTATTGCCAGCGAAGAGCGGTATTTCGGTAGCGTTCGGGCCAGCTCATTCAGCGAGGTACCGAGATAGGCCACCAGCAAGACCATGGCGATAATAATAATGCTGATAAGCAGCGTGATCGCCAGCACGCGCGGGATGCGTAGCCGCGTCATGCGCTGCACCAGCGGGTTAAGGATCACCGCAATAAACAGCGCCAGAATAAACGGCACAATGATGTCGGCGGCAACGCGAACGCCTGTCAGTATAATCACCAGCATGCCCAGCATGATGACAGTTTTTAACCCGTTCAGGGTAATGATGGGTTTGGCCATGGTGGCTCCGCAATGTTCTTTTTATTTATAATAAAGGTGAAGGGCGATGCAATAAACTAACCAAAATCAAACGGGATGAGTAAAGAATTGCAAAGACTTTGAGTTAAATCCTGGCTTATGGTACAAATTTGGCGTGTTCAACTACCGAGGACAATTTTGATCCGCAAAGACGAGAAGCAACACCGCGGATAATTGTAATTTTATGGACAATATGTTCAGGACGTACTCTTCAAACCACACTGCTGTATTTTCCACCTCTTTTTACCTGCTTTCTGGTGAGCAACACTGGCGCACCGCACTATAGTCATATCTTCTGCCTGAGCTGGCGCTAAGCGCTTAGCTATCTGATTTCAATTCGTATTTTTTGGTTTGCTGCGTACAGCGAGCCACGATGGATTATATTCTCAAGCAGGAGAAAAACATGTTTTACTGGATCCTTTTAGCTCTGGCAATTATCGCGGAAATTACCGGCACGCTGTCGATGAAATGGGCAAGCGTCAGCGAGGGTAATACCGGATTTATTTTAATGCTGGTGATGATTTCCCTTTCTTATATTTTCCTCTCGTTTGCGGTGAAGAAAATTGCGCTGGGTGTCGCATATGCCCTGTGGGAAGGGATCGGCATTTTATTAATTACGCTGTTCAGCGTGCTGATATTTGACGAAACATTAACAACCATGAAGATCGCTGGCTTAACAACGCTGGTCGCGGGTATTGTGCTGATTAAATCAGGTACCCGTAAACCGACTAAACAGCTGAAGGAGCAGAACCATGCAACAGTTTGAGTGGGTTCATGCGGCCTGGCTGGGGCTTGCCATCGTGCTGGAAATTCTGGCGAACGTTCTGCTGAAATTCTCCGACGGTTTCCGTCGTAAAGTTTATGGCCTGCTGTCGATTGCCGCGGTGCTGGGGGCATTCAGCGCCCTGTCCCAGGCGGTCAAAGGGATCGACCTGTCGGTGGCCTATGCGCTGTGGGGCGGTTTTGGTATCGCCGCCACGCTGGCCGCAGGCTGGGTACTCTTCGGGCAGCGTTTAAATAACAAAGGCTGGATCGGGCTTATACTGCTGCTTGCCGGCATGATCATGATAAAACTCGCCTGACAGACTTCATGCCATGATTTACAGGCAGCGAAATTCGCTGCCTGTATTACGCTTAGAAAAGCAAAACCGTGAAGAGGATGGCTGATGTATCGCACATTAAGCTGGCGCAATATTCCCAATGCGAGAACGTTGTTTGCCATGGTCTTCATGGCGGGGATCGGCTTAATTATCTCCATCGTCGCACTTCTCTATCTTTCCCTGCATCTTATCAGTACCAAAACCAATGAAATTGATGAACACCGCACGGCGCTTTCCGTGCAGGGCGCCATTCAGACATCGGTGAATCGCGTCTCCTCGCTGGTCCTTGATAACGCCGTCTGGGACGATGCGGTTCGGGAGGCTTACCGCTCCACGCTGGATACCGACTGGTTGTACAACACCTGGGGCGCCGGCTTTAAAATCAACAACCTCTATGACGGCACCTTTGTGCTGGATGAACATTTCAATGTCATCTGGGGATCGTTTAAAAGTCAGCCTTTTCAGGAGACAACGCTCGATTTTTTCGGCAAAGGCCTGAAAGCCCTCATTGACCAGCATGCGCGCGCCTTAGCGAGCGAGAAAAATATCTATGCCGGGATCAGCAAAACGCGAAGCGGCGTCGCCTTTGTGGGGATTGGGCTGATACGCCCAATGGTCGGACGATTGCGGGTGACCGATGGAACGCGCCGCTATCTGGTGATTACCCGTCACCTGAATGCCCGAATATTGTCTGACCTGGGGGCGACCTTTCAGATTGAGAACCTCAACTTTACGCCGGAAAAAATCAACGCGCTGAGCATGCCGCTGCGCAGCGCGGCAGGGGAGTTGGTCGGTTATCTGAACTGGCAGGCGCGGCTTCCGGGTGCGCAGGCCGCCCGGGCGGCCTCTTCTGACATCAGACAGATTGTGGTGCTGGCCTCGGCTCTGATCCTGCTGTTTATTCTGGTGAGCAGCGTGGGGCTGTACAAGCTTGCTCGCGGAGAGAGTCTGGCGCGTCTGGTCGCCAGAACGGACTGGCTAAGCCGTCTGCCGAACCGGCGTGCGCTCATTGAAGCGCTGGACCGGGTGAGTTTACGGGGGGATATCGACGTCAAAAGCGTGGTGTTCATCGATCTGGATGGCTTTAAAGACGTCAATGATATCTACGGTCACAGCGTGGGTGACGATCTCATTGTGGCGATTGCGAAAACACTGAATGAACGCGTGCCGCCGGGCGGAATGCTGGCGCGAATGGGCGGGGATGAATTTGCCATGACCATTGGCGGAGATAACGCGGAAGCCCGGGCCGCCGCGTTTGCCGTTTCGGTGCTGGACGCGTTCGCCACCCCGATTCAGCTGGGGGAACGCACAATCCATATGGGGGCCAGTATCGGTATCGCCAGCGGAACCCTGATTGAATGCACCAGCTCCGAGCTGTTTCGTCGCGCCGATATTGCCATGTATCATTCCAAAATGAGCGGGAAAGGGCGGATTACCCACTACGACGCCGAACTGAACAGCGCCCGTGAACGCAAGCTGGCGATTGAGAATCAGATCCGTAACGGTCTGGAGCGTGATGAGTTCGAGGTCTGGTATCAGCCGATTATTGACGCCCACAGCCAGAAAATGAGCAGCGTCGAGGCGCTGGTCCGTTGGCCACGACGTCCGGAAGGGCCCCTGGGCCCGGATACCTTTATCACCATCGCGGAGACCAGTGGCCTGATTTACAAACTGGGGCAGTTTGTGTTGCAGCGGGCCTGTCAGGATCTGCAGCCGTACAGTGACTTAACGCTCTCGGTTAATATCTCCCCCGCACAATTTCGCGATCCTGCCTTCGAAGAAAAAGTGGCCAGCGTGCTGGAGATCACCGATTTTCCGGCCAACCGACTGCAGCTTGAGGTCACCGAGTCCTATGTGCTGGAAAACCCGGAGCGTGCCCGCATGGCAATAGCCAACCTGAAAGCGTTGGGCATCGCGGTAGCGCTGGATGACTTTGGCACCGGTTATTCAAGCATTGGCTATTTACGGCGTTTCAACTTTGACACCATCAAGATCGATAAGTCGCTGGCCGGGCTGGTAGACAATGATGAACAGGCGGCCGCGCTGGTGAGCGGCACGGTGCGGATCGCCAATGCGCTGGGCATGGCGGTGGTTGCAGAAGGGGTCGAAACCGAAAAGCAAATGAAACTCCTGCGGCTGGCTGGCTGCGATCAGCTGCAGGGTTTTTGGTTCAGCCAGCCCATGCCGATAGAGTCAATCAAGGCGTTACATCAGGTCAGACGGTGCTGATTTACTGCTGCGCCAGCGCTTCCAGCTGGTCGCGAAAACCGGTGACGGACAGGGCCCGGTTATCGGCACGCCAGCGGTCTTTCGCCGCTGGGGCTGAGCTCTGAACACCGATCAACTGCCAGCCGTTTTCCGTTTTCAACATCAGCGGTGAGCCGCTATCGCCTGGTAACGTATCGCACTGGTGAGAGAGTACGCTGGTTTGCGCCCAGCCGGTCACAATGCAGTCGGTGTGCGTGTAAAGCGTATCCAGATGATCGACAGGATAGCCTGATTGCGTCACCTTGCGGTCGGCGGCTTTCAGCGCGGCGGTAAGGGCGGCTTTATCACCGTCAAATAACGGCAGTGGCGTAATACCTGAAGGCGGGTAGCGTAAAACGATCAGGCCAAAGTCCCATGAGGCGGCGCCGGGTGGCACAATCCAGCCGTCACCATCCGGTTTCAGGCGTTTGCCGAGAGAGGGATCCACCCGGCCTTCAATGCCGTGGATTTCATAGCGCCAGGTCCCTTTTTGCGACACAAAGCGCAAGGCAACTGCTTTATCCGGCTTGCCGTTTGGCGGCGTTAACAGACAGTGGCCTGCCGTCAGGGCAAGCTGCGGGGTGATCAACGTGGCGGTACATAAGTTACCGCTGGCAGTTTCCAGCTGACCTATAGCATCCCAGGGGGCCTGGGTGGGATCGGCGACGCGCGTGCGGTCGTCATGACCGAAAAAAAGCGTCTTTAGCTCTTTCGCGCTAATGGTGTCATCACCGCCATCATCCGCATGTGAGAATCCAGAAAAAAGACCAAACGTTCCCAGTAACAACACAACAGATTTACGCATATCACACTCTGGTGGGGGTAATTATGATTATTAAAAGTGAACCCTATGAAAATACTATAGACGGGACAGCGCTAAAGTGGGAGTAAAATCAGCGTGCTACATTCAGGAAAGATAAAAATGGCTGGCGATGAGCGCGCATAAAATAAGCAGGATCAGAATCAGCTCAAACCGATAGCGTCGCAGCATACGCCCTCCGGATAAAAAAACGGCGCGGAACCTTTTCCGGTTCAGCGCCGGTTTACCAACGTGCCCCGAAGGGCACGGTTAAGCTTGTACTCTTACGCAGCTGGCTGTGCAGCTGGTTTAGCAGCTTCGTGTTTTACTGCTTTTTTGTGATGCTTTTTAGCAGCCTGCGCTTTCTGTTCTACAGCCGGTTTGGTCGCTTTTTTGTGGTGCTTTTTAGCGGCCTGCGCTTTCTGCTCTACAGCTGGCTTAGTCGCGTCTTGTTTTACGGCTTTTTTGTGGTGCTTTTTAGCCGCTTGCGCTTTTTGCTCAGCAGCTGGTTTAGCGGCTTTATGATGTTTCTTGTGGTGTACCGCTTTTGCAGGCGCAGCGGTGGTGGTTGCAGCTGGCGCAGCGGCAGCTGGAGCAGTTGCAGTAGTCTCAGCAGCGAACGCAGCAGAAGACAGACCCATAGCAGCGGCAACAACCAGAGCTAATACTTTATTCATGTTCATACCCTCGAATTTGGTTTTTCATTTAACCCCACTGCGGGGCCGTTGAAATAACTATATCCCTGTAAATTCGGGGTTTCCGTGAGTGATTGGTATCGGCGTGTAACGGAATGTACAAAGGGGGAGAAGCGTGTACGAACAGACCCGTTCGTACACGTGAGGGCTATTTCTTTAACGCAGCCAGAATTGCAGCCGGTGGCTGGCTGCCAACAATCGAGCGTGATTCAGGCTCAATGACCACCATGAACGGTGTGATGTTGATGCCCAGCCTTTCAGCCAGCGCAGACTGGCGAGCGATCCGGTCGGAACAGGCCTGCGTTGTGTCGTTATCCGGTAAAAAACCCGTCATCGCTTTTTGCAGGCTTTTGACCCTGTCGGTTGAACACCAGACGCGCCCCATATCCTCAATGACCGAGTCGCGAATAGCGTCGGGGGCAACGGTCAAAAACGACATGGTCAAACCGGCATCCGTATACTGCCTGACGTTTTTCACCACGTTGCTGCAGTAGATGCACTGGTTATCAATAAACACCAGTAGCTTGTATTTTTCTGCGGGAGCCTGAAATGTGATGGGCTGGAGGTCAGCGAGAGAGTGGGTGATATCGTTATATGCTTCTTGCGGAGTGTTATCCGCGGCCGCGAAGGTGCTTAAACTCGTCGCACACAGTACGGCTAACGCCATCGTTTTCATTATGCCTTTCATTATTCATCCCTTTATTTATTGTTAACCCTGGCCTGATTGCGGTGTATTTATATGGCCAGGATTTAACTACATACCTTAAGTGCGCTCGGAAAGAAATGTGCAAAATCATCTTATTATGCAGAAGGGCAAGGAAAGTGCCGGAGCGCACTCCGGCAGAAGGGAATTACAAATAACGTGAAGTGAGATGTTCGCGGAAGTAACGGATATTGAGATCTTCCCCCGTCGCCTGGGTAATCAACTGCGAGGTGGTAAAGCGGCTGCCGTGCTGCCAGATGTTCTGGCGCAACCAGTCAAACAGCGCCGAAAAATCACCTTCAGCGATTGAGGACTGCAGATCCGGAAGCGCCGTTTTCGCCGCATGGAACAGCTGTGCGGCATACATGGCCCCCAGCGTATACGACGGGAAGTAACCAAATCCACCGTCGGTCCAGTGAATATCCTGCATACAGCCGTTGCGGTAGTTGTCTTTGGTGGATAACCCAAGCCAGGCCTGCATTTTTTCGTCCCACAGGGCGGGAATGTCGTCCACCTCGATCTCGCCGTTGATCAGCGCGCGCTCAATCTCATAGCGCAGCACCACGTGCGCCGGGTAGCTCACCTCATCGGCATCCACGCGGATATAGCCCGGCTTCACGCGCTGGTTCCAGGCGATAAAGTTCTCTTCGCTGAACGCCGCCTGGCTGCCAAAGCGGGCGTGCACCGCAGGGAGAAGATGTTTAAGGAAGGCCTCGCTACGGCCAAGCTGCATTTCAAAGAACAGGCTTTGGGATTCGTGGATCGCGGTTGAGCGGGCGAGGGCAATCGGCTGTCCTGCCCAGGCGCGCGGCAGGTTTTGTTCGTAGCGCGCGTGTCCGGTTTCGTGGATCACGCCAAACAGCGCGCTGAGCAGTTCATCTTCGTCATAGCGCGTGGTGATGCGCACGTCCTCCGGTACGCCGCCGCAGAACGGGTGCGCACTCACGTCCAGGCGACCGCCGTTAAAATCGAAGCCGAGCATCTTCATCGCTTCCAGCCCCAGCTCGCGCTGTGTTGCCGTCGGGAAGGGGCCCTGCGGGGGAACAAACGACCGTTGAGCCTGTTTTTCCACCACGCTTGCCAGCAGGTCCGGCAGCCAGGATTTCATATCACCGAACAGAACGTCCAGACGGGCGCTGGTCATGTCGGGCTCAAAAATATCCAGCAGTGCGTCGTACGGTGTGCACCCTTTGTCTTCGGCCCGCAGGCGAGCCTCTTCGCGGCTGAGTTTGACCACCTCTTTCAGGTTGGCGGAAAAGCCCTGCCAGTCGTTAGCGGGGCGTTGGGTGCGCCAGGCGTGTTCACACTTGCTGCCCGCCAGGGATTTGGCCTCCACCAGCGATTCCGGCAGCAGCGAGGCCTGCTGATATTGACGCGTCATTTCCCGCAGGTTGGCGCGTTCGACGTCATTCAGATCTTCACCTGCTGCTGTAGCCAGCAGATCGCCCACTTTCTTATCGGTCAGGATCTGGTGTTGCAGGACGCTCATTTCTGCCAGCGCTTCGCCGCGCGCGGCGCTGCCGCCAGGCGGCATCATGGTGAACATGTCCCAGCTGGCGATGGAGGAGAGGTGCGAGAAACGGGAGAGGCGCTGGAAGGTTTTCACAAGTGACTGATAGGCGGATGTTTTTTGCAATTGTTTTTCCTCTTGCCAGGGATGTGTTTCAGGGAGCATACAATGAAACAGACCAAATTCCCCAACATTTCCCACACGGAGGAGATCTCTGCAGATCTCCTTCGCTGAAACCGTCGCCGGCATCCCGGCAGACGGTTTTCGCTGGGCACTTAGGCCTTATCACGCATAACCTGTTGCAGGATCGCCAGCGCCTGGGTGAACTGGGCATCCGGAATGGTCAGCGGATAAAGGAAACGGATCACGTTGCCATACTGGCCGCAGATCAATAACAGAAGGCCCTGAGCGAGAGCTTTTTGCTGGATCGCCTGCGCGATGACGGCCGAAGGTTCACGGCTTTCGGGATCAAAAAACTCCGCCGCAATCATCGATCCTCTTCCCCTTATCGCCACGAGCGCAGGAAAGGTACCCTGGATCTCCTCCAGCGTGGCTTTCAGTCGATCGCCCAGATGACGGGCGCGCTCGCACAGCGACTCGTTGTCGATAATATTCAGCACCGCGTGCGCGGCGGCCACCGCAAGCGGGTTGCCTGCATAAGTCCCCCCCAGACCGCCGGGAGCTGGCGCGTCCATGATTTCGGCGCGACCCACCACGCCAGACAGCGGCATTCCGCCTGCCAGGCTTTTAGCCATCGTCATCAGGTCGGGCTTGTCGGCGTAGTGTTCCATGGCAAACAGTTTACCCGTACGGGCGAAGCCGCTCTGCACTTCGTCGGCAATCATCACGATCCCGTGCTCATCACAGATTCGGCGGATGGCGGCCACCAGCTCTGGCGGGGCGACGTTGAATCCGCCTTCACCCTGGATGGGTTCAAAAATAATCGCCGCCACCTGTTTCGCCTCAATGTCTGCTTTGAACAGGCGTTCTATCGCCGTAATGGCATCCTGCGTCGTGATGCCGTGCAGCTCAGAGGGATACGGCACGTGATAAACCGACCCCGGGAAGGGGCCAAATCCCAGCTTATAAGGCGCGACCTTGCCGGTTAAGGCCATGGTCATATAGGTTCGGCCGTGAAAGCCTCCCCCGAAGGCAATCACACCCGGTCTGCCGGTGTGGGCCCGGGCGATTTTAATGGCGTTTTCCACCGCTTCTGCGCCCGTGGTGAAGAACGCCGTTTTAGCCGGGCTCTGGACCGGGGCCAGCTCGTTAAGTTTCTCGGCTAATGAAACATAGCTTTCATACGGCACAATCTGGTAGGCCGTGTGGGTGAACTGGTGAAGCTGTTTTTCCACTGCGGCCACCAGTTCAGGATGACGATGGCCGGTATTCAGCACCGCGATCCCGGCGGCGAAATCAATATAGTCGTTGCCTTCCACGTCGGTAAGGGTGGCATTCTCCGCCGTGCGGGCAAAGAAATTACACATTACGCCTACGCCGCGCGGGGTGGCAGAAAGTCTGCGCTGATGAAATTCCTGGTTACTCATGTCAGATACCCTTTTGTCAAAACGATCATACGCCAAGACGATCGCGCAGGCTGTAATACGCCGCGCCCATCGCCGTAAATGGAATCCGCAGGCTGCGGCCGCCCGGGAAGGGGTAATGCGGGAGGTTGGCAAACGCATCAAAGCGCTCAGCGTCACCGCGCAACAGTTCCGAGATCAGCCGTCCGGCCAGGTGGGTGCAGGTCACGCCGTGGCCGCTGTAGCCCTGCATGTAATAGATGTTTTTATCCAGACGACCAAACTGCGGCATACGCGACAGGGTCAGCAGGAAGTTGCCTGTCCAGCGGTAGTCGATTTTGACGCCGGCCAGCTGAGGGAAGGTTTTCAGCAGCTTTGGCATCACCAGGCGCTCGACATCGTCCGGATCGCGTGCGCCATAGACTACGCCACCGCCGTACAGCAGGCGGTTGTCGGCGGTGAGACGGTAGTAATCCAGCAGGTAGTTACAATCTTCCACGCAGTAGTTATTGGGGATCAGCGTGCGGGCTACCTCTTCCGGCAGCGGGGCGGTGGTCACCACCTGGGTGCCGCAGGGCATGCTGCGTTTTGCCAGTTCCGGTTCTATCTTATCGCCCAGATAGGCATTCCCGGCGACGATCACGTAGCGGGCCGTCACCTGGCCATGCTGTGTGCTCACCACGGCGGGGCTGGTGTGCTGAATGGCGGTGACCGGGGACTGTTCAAACACCCGCCCGCCGTTCAGGCGAATGGCGTCCGCTTCGCCGATCGCCAGGTTCAGCGGATGAATGTGTCCCCCGCTGCGGTCCAGCAGCGCGCCGGTATAGCGTTCGCTGTCGACTTCCCGACGGATGGCGTTGGCGTCCAGCAACTCCAGCTGCGTGTTGCCGTAGCGTTCCCAGTTGGCTTTTTGCTCCTCCAGCGTTTCCAGCTGCTTATGGTTTAACGCCACAAACAACCCGCCGGGACGATAGTCGCACTGGATCTGATAGCGCTGGATACGCTCCCGGATGATCTCCCCGCCTTCAAACATCATGCTCCCGAGGACTCTGGCGGCATCGGGTCCGTAGTTTTTCTCAATCACGTCGATATCGCGGCTGTAGGAGTTAACCAACTGGCCGCCGTTGCGTCCGCTGGCGCCGAAACCAATGCGCGCCCCTTCAAGGAGCACCACGTCGTAGCCCATTTCGGCGAGATGCAGCGCGGAGGAGAGGCCGGTATAGCCGCCGCCCACCACGCACACGTCACAGCTGATCGACTCGTTAAGCGTCGGGAAAGGTTCGTAAGCGTTCGCGCTGGCCGCGTAGTAGCTGGTGGTATGTTCGGTCATGATTGAGACTCCAGGGCAATCCAGATGGTTTTCAGTTCAGTAAATTTTTCGAGCGCGTGCAGGGACTTATCGCGACCGTTGCCGCTCTGCTTATAGCCGCCAAAGGGGACGGTCATATCACCGTCGTTATAGTTATTGACGAAGACTGAGCCTGCTTTCAGGCGGCGGCTCATGCGATGCGCGCGGGAGAGATCGCGGGTCCATAGCGCCGCGCCAAGCCCATATTCACTGTCGTTGGCCAGCGTTAAGGCTTCCTCTTCGGTTTTAAAACGGGTGACGACCAGCACTGGCCCGAAAATCTCGTCCCGGCACAGCGGGGAGTCAGGGTCGATGTCGACAAAAATGGTTGGACCGACTGCGCAAGGCCACGATTGTTCCCGCCCGTCCAGCAGCAGCGTACCTTTCCGGGTTCCCTCGCGAATAAACGTGTGGACGGTATCGGCGTGCCCGGCGTCGATGAGCATCCCCATCGTGTTGTCAGGATCGAGCGGATCGCCCGGCTGCCAGTGACTGGCCTGCGCTTTCAGCCTTGCCAGAAAGTCATCGGCGATGCTGTCTTCAAGCAGCAGGCGGGTACCGGCGATACAGACTTGCCCCTGGTTGTAAAATATCCCGGCGGCGGTCGCGCTCACGGCCTTGTCCAGGTCCGGGCAGTCGGCAAAGATAATGTTGGCGCTCTTGCCGCCGGCCTCCAGCCAGACGCGCTTCATGTTGCTTTCTCCCGCGTCCTTTAACAGCTGCTTGCCGGTACGGGTTGAGCCGGTAAACGTCAGCACCTCAACCTCCGGATGCAGTGCCAGCGCCTGGCCCGCTTCGTGGCCGTAACCGCTTATCACATTCAGCACGCCGTCCGGCAGGCCCGCCTCTTTCGCCAGCCCGGCCAGCCGCAGGGCGGTGAGCGGTGATTTCTCCGACGGTTTCAATACCACGCTATTGCCCGCGATCAGCGCCGGGCCCAGCTTCCAGCAGGCCAGCAGCAGCGGGAAGTTCCAGGGGACGATGGCCGCGACAACCCCGATCGGCTCGCGCACGATCATCGCCAGCTCGTCCGGACCCGTAGGCGCCACTTCGCCGTAGACTTTATCCGCCGCTTCGGCGTACCAGCGAATGGCGCGAGCCGCACCGGGAATATCGTCGCGCAGGCTATGGCGGATGGGTTTACCGGTGTCCAGTGTTTCCAGCAAGGCCAGCTCTTCGCCGTGGTGTTCCATCAGATCGGCGAGCTTATTTAGCACGGCCTTGCGCTGCGCCGGCGACGCCTGCGACCAGTCACCGCGCTCAAATACCTCACGCGCGGCCTGAACCGCGCGGTCCACGTCCGCCTGCTTGCCCCGGGCCACGTTCGCCAGCGTCTGTTGGGTAGCAGGATTGACGGTTGCAAACGTGGCATTATCGGCAGCGTCACAATAAACACCGTTAATAAATAACCGGGTCTCAATGGCGCTGTTTTTTACTTTATCCTGCCAGTAAGTCAGGTGCTGAAAATGCATATTCACTCCTTTCTTTCGCAATCAGATAAATAAAGGCATGGCCGTTTCAGGCAATACGAAGCCGTGAGGCATCCCGGGAATTAACCCGTTGAATGCCGACATTGATCGTTTTTATTTGTCCCGGCGTAAGCGTGCTTACGCCGGGACTGAGTGGTAATTAGAACGTGGTGGGGGTGTGGGCACTGATAATGCGGCAGATGCCTGCCGAGGTGTTGCTGAAGCTGTGCGGTATGCCGGTATTGATGGCATAGCTCTGCCCCGCAACCAGGTGATATTGCTGGCCATTAATGGTCAGCAATATTTCACCTTCCAGTATCGTACCGATCTCCTCACCCTGGTGTTTGATCCTCTCTCCGGTCGTGGTTCCAGGCTGGTAAGTTTCAAAAATCATCGCCAGCGTACGGTTCGGATTTCCGTTATGAACCAGCTTCATCGAAACCCCCTGACTGCCTATTTCGATAAGGTCTTCCTGATTAATAACCACCTGCGGTTCATCAGGTTTTTCCGGTTCCGAAAAGAATTCCGAGAGCGACAGCCCATAGACTTTCAGCAGCTTTTGTAGCGTACTGATGGCAGGACTGACTTTGTCCTGCTCAATGGTGCTGATGGCACTGTGTGTTAACCCAGACAGTTCGGCGGCACGCCGCTGCGAGAGACCCAGCTGCTGGCGGATCTCAGACAGACGTTTCCCTGGCGCCAGTCCGTCATCGCTCATAGTTGCATTTCCTTTACGGTAGTGGTCAAAGCCGTTGCTTCTCGGCAATGTGGCTTTGACAGGCGGTGATAAAACCTTCAAACAACATACGGGACAGGGCGTACTCGCTGCTGTTCCATTCGGGGTGCCATTGCACACCGAGGGCAAAAGGGTGGTCATGAACGCTAACCGCTTCGACCAGCCCGTCCGTCGAGCGGGCCTCCACGCGGAGCCGTGGTCCTAACGTTCGAGCACCTTGCCCGTGTAACGAGTTTACCCAAAATGTGTTACAGCCTGGTATTAATTGAGACAGCAGTCCTCCCTCCTGAACCTGAACTTCATGAGACGGGGCGTATTGTAGCTCAACCGGCAGTTCAGGATCTTCCCGGTGCTCAAGCAGGTCGTTCTGCTCGAACAGGCGGCGATACAGCGTCCCTCCCGTAGCAACAACCAGTTCCTGCAGCCCCCGGCAGATGGCGAAAATGGGGATGCGCCTTTCGAGCGCGGCGGCAATCAACGCCATACTCAGAAGATCTCGCCCGGGATCGGCGTTAGGCTCATCGCCGTTTTCACCATACAGGTGCGGCTGCACGTTACTGGGGCTGCCCGGAAGGTAAATCCCGTCCAGGGTGGGCAGCAGAGCGGTAATGAGCTCTGGCTCCGCCAGCGCATGCGGTAAGGCAATAGGTAAGCCTCCCGCGTTAATAATGGCATTCAGGTACTTTTCTTGCAGGGTCTGGGTCTCATGACCCTTAAGCCTGTTTCTACACATCACCACGCCAATGACTGGCTTGTTCATTATATTTTCCATGATCGCCCTCACAAAGTGGACTAAATTTAGGCCATTATCGCCTGTTAAACGGCCTTTTCGTTCAATATTTTCTCAATCTAGCAATGGGATCTGCCTTTTGCAAACTTAATTTAACATTTGACAAACAAATTATTTGCATACAGATTCGATAGGGTGGACATTATATTTTACAGTCCAGAGCAGCGAACGCAAATCCCAAAAACGGTGGTAAATCATGGAAACCAATATCGTAGAAGTTGAGAACTTTGTGCAGCACACGGATGAGAGGCGGGGCAGCGCCTTTACGCAGGAAGTGAAGCGCTATTTAGAAAAGTATCCTGACACCCAGTTTATTGATGTCCTCCTGACCGACCTGAACGGCTGTTTTCGCGGCAAACGCATCCCGGTTGCCGGGCTGAGCAAACTTGAAAAAGGCTGCTATTTCCCGGCATCGGTTTTCGCCATGGACATTTTGGGTAACGTAGTGGAAGAGGCGGGCCTGGGGCAGGAGCTCGGCGAGCCAGACTGTATCTGTGTGCCGGTGCCGGGCACCCTGACACCGTCCGCCGCCGACCCGGAATACATTGGTCAGGTGCAGCTCACCATGGTCGATGAAGATGGCGCTCCCTTTGACGTTGAGCCGCGGAACGTACTCAACCGACTCTGGCAGCAGCTGCGCCAGCGCGGTCTGTTCCCCGTGGTAGCGGTAGAGCTGGAGTTCTATTTACTTGACCGTAAACGCGATGCCGACGGCTATCTGCAGCCCCCCTGCGCGCCGGGCACCGACGTGCGTAACACCCAGAGTCAGGTCTACTCGGTTGATAATCTGAACCACTTTGCTGACGTGCTGAATGACATTGACGAACTGGCGCAGCTGCAGTTGATCCCCGCCGACGGGGCAGTGGCTGAGGCCTCCCCGGGCCAGTTTGAGATTAACCTGCACCATACGGAAAACGTGCTCGATGCCTGCGATGATGCGCTGGCGCTAAAACGTCTCGTCAGGCAGATGGCGGAAAAACATAAGATGCACGCCACGTTTATGGCAAAGCCGTATGAAGAGCATGCGGGCAGCGGAATGCATATCCACATCAGCATGCAAAACAACAGAGGCGAGAACGTGTTCGCAGACGCCAGCGGCGAGGATTCCGCGCTGCTGAAACGCGCCCTGGCCGGGATGATCGATCTGATGCCAGCGTCCATGGCGCTGCTGGCACCGAACGTCAACTCCTACCGCCGTTTCCAGCCGGGAATGTACGTGCCGACGCAGGCGTCATGGGGACACAATAATCGCACCGTTGCCCTGCGTATCCCCTGCGGCGATCGACATAACCATCGGGTCGAATACCGGGTGGCGGGAGCAGACGCGAATCCGTATCTGGTGATGGCGGCGATTTTTGCCGGGATTTTACATGGTCTGGATAACGATTTACCCCTGCAGGAAGAAGTTGAAGGTAATGGTCTGGAGCAGGACGGACTGCCGTTCCCGATTCGTCAGAGCGATGCGCTGTGGGAATTTATGCAAAACGATCACCTTCGCGAGCGCCTGGGCGAACGTTTCTGCCACGTCTATCACGCCTGCAAAAATGATGAATTACTGCAGTTTGAACGCCTGATTACCGAAACGGAAATCGAGTGGATGCTGAAAAACGCCTGATGACGTGCCCCGGTAAGGGGCCGCTTTGTTTCATCGCGTACGTATCACCAAACGGCCTGCGCGGAGCCTGGCCGAACTGTTCGCTGGCACGCCAGCTATCTCCCGGGCGTCGCGTTATGGAGCGCAGGCGGCACAGGGATTTTCTTAACGACACTGTGTGACGAGGTAGGAAATGATGCAGATGTTCAACTATCCGCAGGGCGAAGGGGGTCGGTCAGGCTCCTGCTGTGAGTGCGAGCCAGAGACGGTGT
Organism: Enterobacter sp. WCHEn090032; assembly: GCF_003986875.1. NCBI lineage: Bacteria > Pseudomonadati > Pseudomonadota > Gammaproteobacteria > Enterobacterales > Enterobacteriaceae > Enterobacter > Enterobacter sp. WCHEn090032. The sequence goes on along the minus strand of NZ_RXRN01000015.1, from coordinate 60,786 downwards.
GCTGGTCCGATCGCGTATGTTCTTTACAACTTCCCCCTTTGCTAAGCAGGTTTGCGTTAAGGACAACGCGATTGCAAACCACGGTAAGCATGGGGGGGACGGTTTATGGCGACTAACACGTCTCTTGACTCGCCGGGCATGGCCGGAAGAACCCGGCTGCGCAGCTCCCTCAAGCTCTGGCAGGTGGTCATGATGGGGCTGGCTTACCTCACCCCCATGACCGTGTTTGATACCTTCGGCATTGTGTCCGGTATCAGCAATGGCCACGTGCCCGCCTCGTATCTCCTGGCGCTGGCTGGCGTCATGTTTACCGCCATCAGCTACGGCAAGCTGGTACGACAGTTCCCGGAAGCGGGCTCTGCGTACACCTACACGCAGAAATCGATCGGACCCCACCTGGGTTTTATGGTCGGCTGGTCATCGCTGCTGGACTATCTCTTCCTGCCGATGATCAACGTGCTGCTGGCGAAGATCTACCTTTCCGCGTTGTTCCCTGAAGTCCCGCCGTGGGTCTGGGTGGTGGGGTTTGTGACGATCCTGACGCTGGCGAACCTGAAGAGCGTTAATTTGGTCGCCAACTTTAATACCCTGTTTGTGCTGGTACAGATCGCCATCATGGTGGTATTTGTCATACTCGTGGTGCATGGCCTGCACAAGGGGGAGGGCGTCGGCACCGTCTGGTCGCTCCAGCCGTTTATCAGCGAGAACGCACACCTGATCCCCATTATTACCGGCGCGACTATCGTCTGCTTCTCTTTCCTCGGCTTTGACGCGGTCACCACGCTCTCGGAGGAGACGCCAAACGCGGCGCGGGTGATCCCTAAAGCGATTTTCCTGACTGCACTGTATGGCGGGCTGATATTTATTGTTGCCTCGTTTTTCATGCAGCTCTTTTTCCCGACGATCGCGCGCTTCAAGAACCCGGACGCCGCGCTGCCGGAGATTGCGCTGTACGTGGGCGGCAAGCTCTTCCAGTCGGTGTTTCTGTGTACCACGTTTGTGAATACGCTCGCTTCAGGCCTGGCCTCGCACGCCAGCGTCTCACGCTTGCTGTATGTGATGGGGCGTGACAACGTCTTTCCGGAGCGGGTGTTTGGTTACGTGCATCCGAAATGGCGTACGCCGGCTTTGAACGTCATTATGGTGGGGATCGTGGCGCTGTCGGCCCTGTACTTTGATCTCGTGACCGCGACGGCGCTGATCAACTTTGGCGCGCTGGTGGCGTTTACGTTTGTTAATCTCTCGGTGTACAACCATTTCTGGCGGCGTAAGGGGCTGAACAAAACGTGGAAAGATCGGTTCCACTATCTCCTGTTGCCACTCATTGGTGCCGTAACGGTCGGCGTGCTGTGGATAAACCTCGAAGCGACGTCCCTGACGCTTGGCCTCATCTGGGCGGCGCTGGGGATCCTTTACCTGACGTGGCTAACGCGCCGTTTTCGGAAACCGCCTCCGCAGTTTGAAGCCGGTAAGATAGAGCAGGCCTGGGATTCCTGAACGTAAAACGGCACCAGTACGCTGGTGCCGTTTATCCGTAGCGCTCGTCTTACCGGACATCTTCCCGCAAGCGTGTTACCTCAGACGTTTATGCAGACTTCCCCCCACCAGCAGCGCCGCGCAGAGCATCAGCGAGATAAAGCCGCCCACGCCGTTCCAGCCGTAGTGATGCCAGAACACGCCGCCGAGCGTCCCGGCGATGCTGGAACCCAGATAATAGCTAAACAGATACAGCGACGATGCCTGGCCTTTGGCGCGCCGTGCGCGCGGGCCAATCCAGCTGCTGGCGACCGAGTGGGCGGCAAAGAACCCTGCGGAGAAGAGCAGCATGCCGGCAAAAATCAGCCACAGGGAGGAGAAGAGGGTCAGCAGCAGGCCGACGAGCATCACTGCCGTGAAGAACAGCATCACCGGACCGCGCCCATAGCGTGCGGTCATCGCCCCGGCTTTTGGCGAACTCCAGGTGCCGGTCAGGTACGCTACGGAAAGCAGACCCACCACCGCCTGGCTCAGATGCCACGGAGAAAGCATCAGGCGATAGCCAATATAGTTAAACAGCGTAACGAAGGCACCCATCAGCAGGAAGCCGGTCAGGAACAGGCGCGGCAGTCCCTTATCGCGCCAGTGCAGGCGGAAGTTGATAAAAAGCGTTTTTGGGCGCAACGAGGTTGGACGAAAATGGCGCGACTCCGGCAGAATTTTCCAGAACATCAGTGCGGATGCCAGCGCAAAACAGCCGATCACCGCCAGCGCAATTCGCCAGCTAAAGAAGTCCGTGAAAACCCCGCTCAGCAGGCGTCCGCTCATGCCGCCAATCGAGTTCCCGCTGATGTAAAGCCCCATCGAGAACGCCACAAAACTCGGGTGGATCTCCTCGCTGAGGTAGGTCATCCCGACCGCCGCCACGCCGCTGAGCGATAGCCCAATCAGCGCGCGCATCACCAGAATGCCGTGCCAGCTGGTCATCATGGTTGAGAGCAACGTACAGACCGAGGCCAGCATCAGGGCGGTCACCATTACCTGTTTACGGCCGATGGCGTCGGACAGCGGGCCGGTAAAGAGCAGGCCAATCGCCAGCATAGCGGTTGAAATGGAGAGCGATACGCTGCTGCTGGCAGGTGATACGCCAAATTCGTGCGAAAGCACGGGCAGGATCGGCTGAACACAATAGAGCAGGGCGAAGGTTGCCAGACCGGCTGAAAAGAGCGCCAGCGTGACGCGCATAAATTGGGGGGTACCACGTTTAATGAACTGAACCGGCTGCGATGCTGCAGGTAAATCATTGATATCGCTTGCCGGATCGATACCAATCGTAGTTGTACGACTCACACAGTTTCCTTGCTTAAACATCCCCGTGATTTCTGGTGACGGGTATGACCACACCTTCAGGGTAGGAAAATGTGAATATTCTGTCTAATATATTAATAATCTCAAATGATACTTTAAAAATATGAATATCGAGCTGCGTCACCTTCGCTATTTTGTCGCTGTCGCTGAGGAGCTGCATTTTGGCCGTGCGGCGGCACGGCTGAATATCTCTCAGCCGCCCTTAAGCCAGCAGATTCAGATCCTGGAGCAGCAGGTCGGAGCGCGTCTTCTGGCCCGCACCAACCGCAGCGTGAGCCTGACGGCGGCGGGGAAACAGTTTCTCGTCGACAGCCGACAGATCCTGAATATGGTTGAGGATGCCGCCGCCCGGGCTGAACGGCTGTATCTCGGTGAAACCGGGGAACTGCGCATCGGGTTTACCTCCTCCGCACCGTTTATCAGCGCCGTCTCGGAGACCCTGTCGTCATTTCGCCGCCATTTCCCCGATGTTCATATTCAGACGCGTGAAATCAATACCCGCGAGCAGATCGCGCCGCTCAATGAAGGTACGCTGGATCTGGGGTTGATGCGCAATACCCAACTGCCGGACACGCTGGCATGGCAGGTGATTCTGCGCGAGCCGCTGATGGCTATGATCCCTCACGATCACCCCCTGGCCTCGCGTCCGACGGTTTCACTGGCCGAACTGGCAAAAGAGCCGTTTGTCTTTTTTGACCCGCAGGTCGGGACGGGGCTGTATGACGATATCCTGGGGCTGATGCGCCGCTACGATCTTGCCCCGGTTATAACTCAGGAAGTGGGGGAGGCAATGACCATTATTGGCCTGGTCGCCGCCGGGCTGGGGGTTTCTATTCTCCCGGCCTCCTTTAAGCGGGTACAGTTGCGCGAAATGCGCTGGGTTCCCCTCGCGCAAGAGGATGCCGTGTCAGAGATGTGGCTGGTCTGGTCAAAACATCGTGAACAGAGTCATGCCGCACAGCGTTTCAAACAGCAGCTCATTAACGCCTCATCGGGGCGAGATTTTGTGGCAAAAGGGGGTAAAAACGTGCGGTAAATCACATGGCTAAGTAAATATTTGACGCCGGCCATGGAAGTGCTTCACCATAGCCAAAAGTTTATTTCGATGCTCGAAAATAAGGGAGTACGAGGTGGTTGCTGATAGTCAGCCAGGGCACATTGATCAGATTAAGCAGACCAACGCTGGCGCGGTGTATCGCCTGATTGATCAGCTTGGTCCGGTTTCGCGTATCGATCTTTCGCGCCTGGCACAACTGGCACCTGCCAGTATCACCAAGATTGTCCGCGAAATGCTGGAAGCGCACCTGGTTCAGGAAACGGAAATTCAGGAGCCGGGCAGCCGTGGCCGTCCGGCAGTCGGGCTGGTGGTCGAGACGGAAGCCTGGCACTACTTGTCACTGCGTATCAGCCGCGGGGAGATCTTCCTTGCCCTGCGGGATCTGAGCAGCAAGCTGGTGGTGGAAGACCGGCTTGAGCTGCCGCTCAACGCTGAGCAACCGCTCCTCGAGTCGATTGTGTCGCATATCGATCGCTTCTTTATTCGTCATCAGCAGCGGCTGGAACGCTTAACGGCGATTGCCATCACCATGCCGGGCATCATTGATACCGAAAATGGCATTGTTCACCGCATGCCGTTTTACGACGACGTCAAAGAGATGCCGCTGGGTGAAGTGCTGAAAAACCATACCGGCGTGCCGGTCTATATTCAGCATGACATCAGCGCCTGGACAATGGCGGAGGCGCTGTTTGGTGCCTCGCGCGGGGCGCGGGATGTGATTCAGGTGGTCATCGACCATAACGTCGGGGCGGGCGTGATCACCGACGGGCGTCTTCTCCACGCTGGCAGCAGCAGCCTCGTGGAGATTGGCCATACTCAGGTCGACCCGTACGGTAAGCGTTGCTATTGCGGCAACCACGGCTGTCTGGAGACCATTGCCAGCGTGGAAAGCGTGCTGGAGCTGGCGCAGGTAAGGCTCGGCCAGTCCATGAGCTCTTCGCTGCACGGACAACCCCTGACGGTAGATTCACTCTGCGCCGCGGCGCGCCAGGGCGATCTGCTGGCGAAGGACATCATAACCGGCGTGGGGAATAATGTGGGCCGCATTCTGGCCATCATGGTGAACCTCTTTAACCCGCAAAAAATCCTTATTGGCTCGCCGCTCAGCCAGGCGGCGGAGATCCTGTTCCCGGCGATCTCGGCCTGCATTCACCAGCAGTCGCTCCCTGCGTACAGCAAAAATATTGCGGTAGAAAGCACCCAGTTTTCCAACCAGGGGACGATGGCCGGCGCAGCGCTGGTCAAGGATGCCATGTATAACGGCTCGCTGCTGATCCGCCTGCTGCAGGGCTAACTCTTTTCCGCAGATGTAAGAAAAATTGCGCTATCTCAAGCCGGGTAGCGCACGCATCCCGTAGACTTCCTCCACTGAATTATTTACCTGGTTTATATTTTCGAAGCATACCCAAGAGGTGGAGTGAGTCATGCTTAAGCGTTTCTTTGTTACTGGTACAGATACCTCTGTCGGCAAGACCGTCGTATCCCGCGCATTGCTGCAGGCGCTGGCAGCAAGCGGTAAACGCGTGGCAGGGTACAAGCCGGTCGCAAAAGGGAGTAAAGAGACGCCAGAGGGATTGCGTAATAAAGACGCCCTGGTACTGCAAAGCGTCTCGTCACTGGAACTGCCTTATCACGTGGTTAATCCTGTTGCGTTAAGCGAAGAGGAGAGCAGCGTGGCGCATAGCGGTATGATCAATTATCCGCTGCTGTCCGACGGGCTGGCGAACCTCAGCGAGAAGGTCGATCACGTGGTGGTTGAAGGCACGGGCGGCTGGCGCAGCCTGATGAATGACCTGCGTCCGCTTTCTGAATGGGTGGTGCAGGAACAGCTTCCGGTGGTTATGGTCGTGGGTATCCAGGAAGGGTGCATCAACCATGCGCTGCTGACCGCGCAGGCGATTGCCAATGACGGCCTGCCGCTGATTGGCTGGGTGGCAAACCGAATCAACCCGGGCCTGGCGCACTACGCTGAAATCATCGACGTGCTGAGCACCAAGCTGCCGGGGCCGCTGGTGGGGGAACTGCCTTATCTGCCCCGCGCCGAACAGCGCGAGTTAGCGCAATACATCGATCTCTCGGCCCTCGGTGGCGTGTTGACCGTAGACCGAGTCGTGGCGTAACGTTCGCGACAGCACGGACGCCAGCACGCAGGCGACCAGCAAGCCGGGCAGTAAAAAATATTGTCCGGTCATTTCACAGACCATCAGCGCCGACATAATAGGCGCATGGGTGGTGGCGGCGAGCAGCGTTGCCATCCCCGCCAGCCCCAGCAAAATCGCCGTTTCAGACCCCGGTAACCACAGCGCGAAGAGTTGGGCGAATAGCATGCCTGTCGCCATGCCGACAAACAGCGTGGGCGTAAATACCCCGCCCGGCGCTCCTGAGCCGCTGCTGGCCAGCACCGCCAGCAATTTACAGATAAACACCCCGGCAATCACCGTCAGGACCGGCGGGGCGAGCAGAAAAGCCTGAACCACGCTGTAGCCATTCCCCCACACCTTAGGCGTGAGGAGGGACAGCAGCCCGACGATCAAACCGCCGAGCGCCAGCTGCCACGGCGGAGAAAGTTTAAGACGCAGGAACAGCCCGTGGCTGAAGTCCATCAGCCACATCAGCAGCGGTCCGCAGAGCCCTGCCAGCAGACCCATGGCGACCAGCAGGCCATAATCCGCCGCGGTGAGCATACCGCTCAGATGCACGGCGTAGAGCGTACCCGCGCCCGGTGCGAGGAGCTGCGTGGTGAGAAGCGCCACGACCGCGGCGATCGCTACAGGGCCGAGCGAGGCCAGCATCAGGGTGCCAAACAGAATCTCTGCAATGAACAGGCTGCCGGCTAAGGGCGCATGATAAGCACTGGCCATCCCGGCGGCGGCACCGCAGGCGATCCATAACTTCCATTCGGATTTGGGCGTAAAGCGCCGGGCAAAGAAGGAGGCGGCGAGAGCGGCAAGCAGGATCATCGCCCCTTCACGCCCGATGGCGCTGCCGCTGGCCACGACCAGCAGCGACGCCAGGGATTTCACAAGGCTGGCGCCGTAATCAAACTGGCCGTCGCCCGTCTCCAGCGCTTCCATATAATCGGTGGGCGCATGAGGCCGCTGGGCGGTCAGCCGTTGCCATCCCCAGAGCAGCAGCCCGGCAGCCAGCCCGCCCAGCGCGGGCGTCAGCGCACGCCGCCAGGGAGAGAGCGACGCGGCAGCATTCACCAGGCTGCCGCTGTCGTTGCTGAGAAGCAGCCACTCCAGCAGATACATGCTGTGACGGAACACCGCAACGGCCAGCGCGGCCAGCACGCCGGTGACGGAGGCAATCAGCAGGCGACGAAACATCGCGCGGATGTCGGGATACGTATGAAGACGTTGCATGAGTCGTAATTAAACGGGGACGATACGATATTGTGGCGGGAAATCGCGGGGTTAGCAAAAGGTCTGCGTGCGAAAAAACCGGGCAAAGCCCGGCCGGAAAGGTTAGCTCTCGCTGTGAATATTCAGCGCCCGACGCGTACGGCCGGAACTGAGGTACTCGGCAATATAGTCCTGGGAAATCTCGCCGTTGTAGCGCCCGTCCTCATCCACAATCGGCATCCAGCTGGTATTACTCTCATACAGACGTGACAGCACCACGCGCAGGTTATCTTCCGCTTTGCCGGTCATGCGGAACGGATGCAGAATATCGGCGCAGGTACCGCTGGCGTTACGCGCTTCGCGACGCTTCACGAAGCCCAGCGGTTTGCCGTGCTCATCGACCACCGTCACGGCACGAATGTCATTATCATCCATGGTGGCAAAGGCTTCCGGAAGCGGCGTAGAGCCGCGTACCGTAATGGTCGGCTGCTGGTCGGTCACGTCGCCTGCGGAGACCAGCAGCAGGCGTTTCAGGGTGCGGTCCTGCCCAACAAACGAGCCGACAAACTCATTCGCCGGTTTCGCCAGCAGTTCATCCGGGCTGGCGCACTGGACGATTTTCCCCTGCCGGAATACCGCGATACGGTCGCCAAGCTTCAGGGCCTCATCGATATCGTGGCTGACCAGCATGACGGTTTTTTTCAGCTTGCGTTGCATCTCCAGGAACTGGTTCTGGATCACCTCGCGGTTGATCGGGTCCACCGCGCCGAAGGGCTCATCCATCAGCAGTACCGGAGGATCGGCCGCCAGGGCGCGAATGACGCCAATGCGCTGCTGTTGCCCGCCGGACATCTCGCGCGGATAGCGGTGGAGAAACTTATGCGGATCCATCGCCACCATATCCATCAGCGCTTCGGCGCGGGCTTTACAGCGCGCTTTATCCCAGCCCAGCATGCGCGGTACGACGGTGATGTTTTCTTCAATGGTCATGTTCGGAAACAGGCCAATCTGCTGGATGACGTAGCCAATGTTGCGGCGCAGGGTCACGGTGTCCATGCCGCTGGTGTCTTCACCGTTAATCAGGATCGTCCCGCTGCTGGGGGTAATGAGACGGTTAATCATTTTCAGGGTGGTGGTTTTCCCGCAGCCGGACGGGCCGAGCAGGACGCACATTTCCCCTTCGGGCACGTTCAGGTTGACGTTGTCGACGGCCCTGAAGGTCTGGCCGTGCTTCTGTGAAAAGTGTTTGGTGAGGTTTTCCAGTTTTATCATTATCGAATCCCCTTTGGAGTCAGAACCACCTGCAGACGGTGCAGCAGCCAGTCGAGCACAATCGCTAAAAGACAAATCATCAGCGCGCCCGCAATCAACATGCGAATATCGCTTCCGCCGATGCCGTTGAGCAGCAATAGCCCCAGGCCGCCCGCGCCGATCACTGCGGCAATCGCCATCACGCCGATGTTCATCACCACGGCGGTGCGGATCCCGCCAAAAATCACCGGCAGCGCCATCGGGATTTCAACCCAGCGCAGGCGCTGCCAGAAGGTCATGCCGATACCGCGCCCGGCTTCGCGCAGCCCCGGCGGCAGGCTGTCGAGCGCGGTGTGGGTGTTACGCACAATCGGCAGCAGCGAGTAGAAAAACACCGCCGTGATGGCGGGCAGGGCGCCAATTCCCTGACCGATCAGCGAAAACAGCGGGATCATCAGGCCAAACAGGGCAATAGACGGGATGGTCAGCACAATAGTGGCGAGTCCCAGCACCGGCGTCGCCAGCCACTTGTGACGCACAATCAAAATGCCCAGCGGGACGCCGATGAGAATGGCTAAGCCCACGGCCAGCGCCACCAGCCACAGATGCTGCAGCGTCAGGGTCAGCAGGTAGTCCCGGTTATCGAGAATGTAGTGAATCGTCTCCATAGCGCCTCCTACAGCAACTGTTTGCTACGCAGAAAATCTCGGGCGACCTGCTGCGGTGACTGATGGTCGATATCCACCTTCTTGTTCAGTTCGGTGATAACGTCGTTATTGAGCTGGGCGGAGAGGGTGTTGAGCGCCTCTTCCAGGCCCGGGTTGGCCTCCAGCGTCTCCTTACGCACCACCGGGGTGACCGCATAGCTCGGGAAGAAGCCTTTATCATCCTCCAGCACTTTCAGGTCAAAGCCCTTCACGCGCCCGTCAGTGGTGTAGACCAGTCCCGCATCAACAAAACCGTCGCGCACCGCGTTATAGACCAGACCGGGGTCCATCTGGCGGATCTGCGGGCGGTCCAGGGTCATGTGATAGGCCGCCTGCAGCGGCTTCATGCCGTCGCTGCGACCGGCAAATTCCAGGTCTAAGCCCAGCAGCCAGTTTTTATCCGGGTTGGTTTTACGGACCTGTTCAATTTTCGCCACCATCTCTGACATGGTGTTGATATGTTCCGCCTCGGCGCGCTTGCGCTGCATGGCGAAGGCATAGGTGTTGTTCATGTCGGCGGGCTTGAGCCATACCAGACCGTGTTTCGCGTCCAGGCGTTTCACCGTCTCGTAAGACGCCTGCGGCGACATGCGCTTGTTGATGTGGTTAAAGATGATCAATGACGTGCCGGTGTACTCCCACGTCATATCAATCTGCTTGTTAATCATCGCGTTACGGGAAATTACCGTGGCGATATTGGTTTGCGGCTGCACCTGAAAGCCTTTCTTTTGCAGGTACTGCACGGTCATCGCCGAGAGAATATGCTGCTCGGTAAAGCTCTTGGTCGCCAGAATCAGCGGGGCCGCCATCACCTGACCGGTAAACAGCGCCGCGGCACACAGCGCCGCCAGGCAGGAAATCAGTCTCATACAAACTCCTTGTTATTGTTATCGGGGGAGATGGGGACTCATCACGCGACCCAGCGCCGCCAGCAGGCTATCGAGGATCAGGGCGAACAGAGCGGTGGCCGCCGCGCCGAGGATCAGGGTCGGGAAATCGTTCAGATAGATGCCGGGGAAAATCAGCTCGCCGTAGCTGCTGGCGCCAATCAGGAACGCCAGCGGCGCGGTACCGACGTTAATGGCGGTGGCGATGCGGATCCCCGAGAGCATGACCGGCCAGGCGTTTGGCAGTTCAACCTGACGCAGACGCTGCCATCGGGTCATCCCAATCCCGTTTGCGGCTTCCAGTAACGACGCCGGGACCGCGCACAGCCCGGCGTAGGTATTGCGCACAATCGGCAGCAGCGAGGCGAGGAACAGGGCGATAATGGCGGGCGTATCGCCGATGCCAATCACTACCATCGCCAGCGCCAGCACGGCCAGCGGCGGCAGCGTATTGCCGACGTTGAAGATTTGCATCACGTATTCGGCGATCCCCCGCGCCGCCGGGCGGCTCAGCAGGATCCCGGCCGGAATACCCACTAGCAGGGCAAAAAACATCGACGAGAAAACCAGAATCATATGCTGTTGCCCGAGATAAAGCAGGTCTACCTGGCGCGCCCGGATTGTCTCCAGCCCAATCCCCCAGACGAGGAGGGCGAGGACCACCAGAATGGCGCCGATAAACAGCAGCGAACGTTTGAGTAATGGGTGCATTGCGGTGTGTCTCCCTGTGCGCATGCGTTATAGCAACCACCGGTTGCCTGTTGTTATGCCATGTTTCGGCAGGGGTAGATGTCCTATAGCAAGCGTTTGGGAAGGGTTCCAGCGAAGGGGGAAAATCAGTAACCCTATGAAACTAGTGGCAACATCAGGTCAGGCCTTATGGCATAAGGCCTGATTGTGAGGCGGGCAGAATAGTCCTAAAGAAGAGATTTAAATGTGACGTTGTCACGAATTTAAAGCCGCTCGCAGGGCGGAGAGGCAAAAATTACGCCGTTTTCGCCGCTTTGCGTTGCCACTCCTGCCAGATGTCCTCAAGCCCTTGCCGGTAGGTGGTGACGGCAAATTCAGGGAATCGGCGTTTGAATTTCGTCGAATCAAACAGGTTGTCCTCGTCGTACCTGGGCAACAGCTCCCGTATTTCACGGGCGCCCTGCGAAAACAGCGCTGTCGCGGCGAAGGCCAGCTTGCCGAGTATGGCGTAGTCCGCTGGCTGTCCGAAGATCTCACAGGCGAGAGCGACGAATTGCTGGTACGTCAGCCTTTCGTCGCAGCAGGGTAAATGCCACGTCTGGCCGAAGGCGTCAGGGGTATTGCCCAGCAGGGCAAGCGCTCGGCTGGCATCCGGCGTCCAGATGAGGGTGCGAAGCGTGTCGTCACGGACCGGTACGCGCGGACGCTTATGCTGCTTCAGCCTGTCGATAATAAGCGTATTGGTGAAGCTCTGCGTTTTATCGGGCCCATAGAACTCGGGCGCGCGACCGATGAGCACGGGAATGTCACCCCGTTGCATTTCATCAAGCACACGGTTGACCATTTCTGCCCGGACTTGTCCTTTCCGTCCCCGGGGGGCAAAGCGCGTCTCTTCTGTCTGCGGCACCGCGTTCTGGGGGTACATATAGGTGTTGTCGAAATAGACGAATTTTGCACCTGCCTGCCGCGTGGCCTCCAGGGCATTTTCCAGCATGGCTGGAAACTGACGTTCCCACAGCGCGGAATCAGGCGGCAGACCGGCAGTAAAGTAGACCGTGTCGCTACCATTAACCGCGTTCTGCGTCTGCCCGGCATCGAGGAGATTGGCCGAAACGGTGACATCGCTGTCGTTGATTTTTTGCGGATGGCGGCTGACCAGCCTGATATCGTCGGTGTAGCCGCGTTTGAGCTCGCGGGTCAGTTCACGGGCGATTTGCCCGCTGGCGCCCAGAATAGTTTGCATTTTAGCTCCCTGATGAGATGACGATCCGGTTGACCGTATAAAAAGTTTAAGCTTAAAGTAAACTTTAAGGTCAATATGCGAGAGTGAACGAAATGAAAATTGGCGAACTGTCGAAAATGACGGGCATTTCCCCGTCGCGCATTCGGTTCTATGAGGCGCAAGGTTTACTGCCGCGCCCGATCAGGCAGGAGAACGGATACCGCGCCTATTCCACCGATGCGGCAACGCTGCTGAACATCATCGACAATGCGCAGCGTACCGGGTTTACCCTCGAGCAAATACGACGCTTCCTGCCGCAGCCGCAACAGCGCTGGGATCATGAGGGACTGATCCAGTCCCTTAAGACGCGTATTGCTGAGATAGAGGCGATGCAGAAGCAGCTTGAGGAAAACCGTAAAGAGCTGCTGACGCTGGTTGCCAGTCTCAGCAACCGGCCGGAGGGCATCACCTGTGACGACAACATGCAGCGTCTGCTGGGGCAGCTGCAGCACTCAAACGGAAGCACGAACCCGTCGAACGCGCGTTGAGACAGTGATAATTGAGACGGTGGCGACCACGGTGAGCATTACTCCGAGTATCAACATGGCGTTGAAGCCAATCCACCTGAACAACATAAGCCCCACGATACCGCCGGAAATAAACGAGAAAAGGGTGGTTAAGTGGGTTTTCAACTGACTTTTTTGCGCCGCCGTATCTTTGGAGTAATCCCTGCGGAGCATCGCCACCATGACAGAGGCCAGCGCGATCCCCGCGTCCGTCAGCGTGCCGGTAATATGCGTTGATCTCACCCGACCGCCGGAAAGCTGCGTGGAGGTGGAATTATGAATGCCCATCAGAAAGCAGAGAAAAAGAATAATCTCGCGGTTGCTGGTGAGGGCATGAAAATACATCTCGTAGAAGGAGACGCCGGTCAGTAATATCCCCTCGACAAACAGGATCTGGCAAAAAACCAGCCTGACATTATGGATAATACCCCATATCACGATCGTTCGCGCAATAATGGCGCCGGCCACAAAAGAGAGAATAATCGAGCCGAAGAAAATAATGTCGCTCAGGTCGGTGGAAGAGACTTCGCTGGATAATTGCGAGGTGTTGCCAGTCATGTGTGAGGGGAAAAAGCCAAATGCCCCAAGGGCGATGGCGTTCAGCAAACCTGCAGAGGTCGCCAGCCAGAGAGCAAGCCGGCGATCCTCCTGGTGCGTTCGTTCTTTCTTGAGTTTAATCAGCAAGAATACCTCCGGGTTGAGCTTTGCCTGACTATTCAGGCTAGCAAAGCGGTGCAACGGGCTGTCCAGGATATGGCTTAATTATTATTCCCTCTGACGACAATCAGGGTTTCGTAATTAAATAAAACAGCCTCGCTGCGGATATTCATTCTGACAGTAAGATTTATATCATGCCGTTATTGCCGTGGCGCAAAAACGCCGGGCGCTGGTTGAGACGTTCAAACCAGGCCTCAATCGCGGGCACGTCTGGCTTATCAAAGGGCGTCATTTTCCAGCGATTCACCGACAGCCCAAGCACCACATCCGCAAGGGTAAACGTCTCGCCCGCCGCAAAGGCACCGGTGCGCTGCAATTGATTCTCCAGAATGGTGACGCAGTGGTTCCACTCCTGGATCCCCGCCGCAATGCGCTCCGGGTCGTTAAAGTCCGGGTTTTTACGCCCCAGCGCCGGGAAGACATAGCGCCAGGCGTTGTTGAATTCGGTTGCCTGCCAGTCCATCCAGCGCTCAACGTTGGCACAGGCCTGCGGTTCTGCGGGCAGCAGATCGTGACGTCCGGCCTTGCGCACCAGATAACGGCAGATGGAATTGGACTCCCATAGCACGAAATCACCATCAATCAGCACCGGCACCATGGCGTTGGGGTTCAGGGCGCGAAAGGTATCCGTTTCCGTCGAGGCAAAACCGCTGCCGTAATCTTCCTGTTGATACTCGAGTCCTGCTTCTTCACAGGTCCAGAGCACTTTACGCACGTTGATGGAGGTGGTTTTGCCGAGGATGTTGATCATTGCGCAGGTGTCCTTTAATGGATGTTATTGTTTAAAAACAATACACCAGATGTGCCAGAGAGGTTGGGGCAAAATTTGGTGGGGCGTGCGCTTTCTGACTCCGGTGACCGATTCTGGAAGGCGCCTCGCAAACCGCAAAGTAACCTTATGAAATTCAGCGTTATGTCTTTTCCTCTACGGGGCGCGGTCGTAAAGTGCCTGCGTTGCGGCACATCCGCAATCGGGCGTAGGAACCCGCATCTACAGAGCGATATTTATATGTCGCGACAGCGCCGATCTCGTTAAAATTGCGGTGGCGCTGACGGAGCAGCCGCAAGGCTGGCCGTTTTCTCTGTGGGCGGTATTCCTACCTCTGTCAGCGCTACCCCCTCGAGCGTAGGAACTCATCGGGTGGTTCACCCAATTTATACACTGAGGATGCCTTACGATGGCTACTATCCCAACCCTGACTTATCTTCCATCTGACGAAAACGTCATTCTGCAACTTATCTCCCGGCCGCTTCCGGCTGATGCCGATCTGTTTGACGTCGCCGACAACTGCGCCGCGCTGGTGAGCGTACTGGTCGAAACCGATGATGTCGGGAGCCGTACTGCACTTTGCGAGCGTCTCCTTCAGGCTCTGCGCAGGCTGCGTGAACTCTGCGATGTAGATCTTCCACCATACCTGATTGAACAGCTGATCATCGGTGAGAAACTAAATTCCTGCGTACCCGATTGCTGGCAGGACACCTTAACGCAGGTGGACTATGTTCTGGCACTGACGCAAGCGGTGAAGGGGGAAACGCTGCCCGCTCACGTAACAAAAGAACTGACGGGCCTGCTGCACGATATGGTGTGGCTGCTGGCTGAGTTTGTGAAGGAGCCGCGCATCACTGCGCATTAAGGGCAGGGAGGGGCGTCGGGCCCCTTTGAAACTGTGCTTATTGTGATGAATTCGCTGTATCCAGAAGCGACGTACCATAGGAGTTGTCGATAGTACAACGCCAGCGGCCGTCGCTCTCCTGTCGAAAAACATAGATCGCGCGGCGGGATATTTCTGTTATCCCGCCCTGATCATCAGGAAAGCGCAGAACGGTTTCCATGATAACGAGGGCGTTATCCCCACCTTCGATCACTTTACGTCGTCTGTACCGCAGCCAAAAAAGTCATGTCCCCTCCCATATGCGCAGGAACCATTTCTTGAGGGTTTAGCAAGTGATATCCCGGGCTAGTAGGCCAAGGATCAAGAACGCCAACAGCCCTAACATCTGGTCCAAACGGCGTCATAAAATAATCGACAGAAACAACAACCATAGCATGGCTACGATTGGCGTATAAAAGAGGCCTGTCGTGGGCTAATTCGTTAATTATAATTATATTATTCATTGCAAGAATTTGATTAAATATATCATATGCTGCTACTACCTGAGACTGAAAGCTAACCCCCTGAGAGTCCAACCATGGTTGGCTTAAATTATTACCCATTGTTGATGTGTTACCTGTAGTGCAAATAGCGATATTTGAATTAAAACTTCTCTTAACAATTTCGGCTTGTTCAATGTGATGTCCATGAGCCTCAAAAATCATAGCAATCGATGCAGCCCAACACCAAAATGGGCAACTTTGAGTAACACGTTTGGGATGTGCTACATAAGCCCTCATTGGTTGCCCCTGAGGAGTCATAGGACCAAGTGGCATCACTGCTGATTTAGCAGACTGCATGGCAGTAAAACACAATAACATGCTTAAAAAACTGCGCCTATTCATGATAGCCTCGCCAATAAAAAATGAGATAACAAAGCATTGCTAAAAATCACATACATTAATTAGGTATTGCTAACGTGTTGACATGCACATTCTTTTAACATTATCACGCGAATAGAACTGATTTATGTAGTAAGCATGGGTGATATGCAAGCCATTGATTACTACATTATAGCTAACATCAATTAATTCATAATCATTCTTATGTAGATGGTACCTTTAGTAAGGTTATGCTATAAACCTTCCAGGCAATATATTTTTTCACTGTCCTCGTAACTCTGTGAGTGAGGTTAATTATGGCTGAAAAAATTTCAAAGCTCTCAATAGAAAAAGCATTACTATTTTCTTTTGCAGTTTTTTTTGTAATCATCATGTTGATACTCGTTGTTGCAATACCTAAACCAACAGAAATGCAGTGGCGAGTATTCGGGTTAGTTCTTGCTATGATTGCAGGCGGATTTGGCGCTATGCTGCCAGGTGCGTTGGAAGTCAATGTGAACAAAACCATTAAAGCGGCAGGTGCAGCCGGTTTTTTCGTAATCGTCTATTTTTTCAATCCGGCTGTTCTTGTATCCGAGGATCCTTTTAAATTCCCCCCGCCACCACCTAGTGCTGACGCACAGAAGGTTGCAGAAAAAATGCTCAGCGAAGTTAACAATGGACAATATGTAGAGCTTTATGAAAGCATGCATCCAGAATTTAAGGCTATGTATGATAAAAATCAATTTACTCTTTTATCAAATAATGTGAGAGCCCCTTTCGGAAAAGCCAGTAAAACAACTCAATTTGGTACTAATTCATCTAAAATATACAGCCCCCGTGGATATGTTCTCCAGTTTACATATCTATCTGAGTTTTCTGATGGCAGTAAAATATATGAAACACCTACAGTATTCGCAAGCGATAGCTCTACATGGCATCCTTTTGGTTATACAGTACAATCCATAAAAAACAATCATGAGAAATGAGTTGACCTGTTCCCAATTATTTAACAAAAACTGATGTTAACAACGTCTGCTTCTGGCACCGGGCAGACTACACCAGAAACAAAATATCCAGCTAGCGGCAGCGTAAAAGACACAGAGAAGATTGGCACACTCACGGGCGCAGAATCGGGAGCGGCCACTCCCATTCAGTACTCAACTGGAGAGCATCCTGTTGTTCAGGATGAATTGGCTTTGCTTATGAGAGCTGGACCGTTTATTTCGCCTCTCTGCACCCAGCCGTAACTTGGGCATCGATGATTGGCAAACTGATTTCATAACAATTATGCGACGGTCAGATCAATGCAATACCGCCGATCCCGCTTTCCAGCGTTATAAAGCTAAAACAAGCTTTCTTATCTTTTCAGCCCTTTCAAAATGGTCCAGCTTCATTTCCATAATCCACCAGTGTGCAACTTCCATAAGCAGTTCAGGATCGTCATTTTTATTAGCAAAAAAAGCATAAAACGAAAGCCCAACGTCGCTTCCCTTAGAGGCGATTTTTGAATCACAGATCCTGATGATCTTTTCCTTCATTCCTTGCCGCACGCCATCTCCTTAACTCTTTTCATTTGCTGATTAAAAAAGCCGTAAGCAGTTATCTGCTTACGGCTTTCGGATAGGTGATGATTTTCTTACAATCAGGCCGCTTTCACAGCCCTGATTTTTTTACTGCCAGCCTCATCTGACGCTGTTTCGTCAGTAGCGACAGGCGCATCGAGAGCGGGAAGCTTGCTGGTACGCAGAATATGCTGCACGGTCTCTTTCTGCTCGGCGAGATACAGGCCAAGATTTTCAGCCTGCGTTTCATCCATCTGCATTCCGCTTTGCAACAGCCAGTCGGTGAACGCGTCGGCCATATCGAGCAGCTTGTCGTGAGCGTCAGCCTCTTTCTTACTGGCAAATGTCATTTTCTCTTCACCTTTTCTTACGACAACAAATTTTGTTTCAACAGCCATCGTGCACCTCGCTATACTGTATTTATATACAGTATAGCAGCAACAGATCGACGTTGCAGCAAAATATGCATTACTGGCGAAGTTGCTGTGTTTCCGGGCCACCCATGCTGCGCCGCCATGCCCCAGGAGCCTGGCCATACTGACGCTTGAAGCTGCGGTTGAAGGACTGCTGGGAGTCAAAGCCCAGGGCGATCGCCACGTTCAGGATCGGTTCGTTGCTGTGGGTTAACCGTTCAACCGATTTTTGCAGCTTTCGCGCACGAATATACCCGGCGAGGGGATAGCCCGTATGTTCTTTAAACAGGCGCTGCAGGTGCCATTTTGAATAGCCGGATCGCCTGGCGACGGTCTCAATGTCCAGACGACTGTCCAGGTTGTTGTCGATCCAGTCGAGTAAATCGTGCATAAATGCGCCAGTGTTCATCTGATTACCCCCACGCAGCGTAGAAAAAAGTAACTTTATCTGTTGCATTTAAAGGTGGCGTGTTTTTCCGTTAATTGCAAGTTTTATTGTTGCATTTTAATCCCTGTCCGAAACGGGTCTTTTCACATCGACACAAATAGCACATAAAGTGCAACAATTATTCTTGCACTTAGTTAAGCGCCTTCCTACAATCGCCGCGATAGTGTACTCGCAACTGTTACAGTTTTGTGGCGATGAACGACACAAATGGCCTTCAGCCAGCTACCGGACAAAGGAAGTGGCGCGGCGCCTCCCGCTGCGTCTTGCCCGGCAGCTACAATTACCGGAATAAAAATAATGAGCCTGCAAAAAACCTGGGGAAACGTTTATCTGAGCGCGCTGGGGGGGATGTTGATCTCCGCGCTGCTCGTGGGATGTGATAACAGCGTCGCGCAAAACGCTGCGCCACCCGCGCCCTCCGTCAGTGCGGCTGACGTGGTCGTGAAATCCATCAGCCAGTGGGATAGTTTTAACGGCCGGATTGAAGCGGTGGAAAGCGTTCAGCTGCGCCCGCGCGTCTCCGGCTACATTGATAAAGTGAATTACACCGACGGCCAGGAAGTGAAAAAGGGCGAGGTGCTGTTCACCATTGATGACCGAACCTACCGCGCCGCGCTGGAACAGGCGCAGGCGAACCTGGCGAGGGCCAAAACGCAGGCCAGCCTGGCGCAAAGTGAGGCTAACCGTACCGATAAGCTTATCGCTTCTCACCTGGTCTCCCGTGAAGAGTGGGAGCAGCGTCGCTCGGCCGCCGTTCAGGCGCAGGCCGACATTCGCGCCGCGCAGGCGGCGGTAGACGCAGCACAGCTCAACCTGGACTTCACCAAAGTGACCGCGCCTATCGATGGCCGCGCCAGCCGGGCGTTGATCACCAGCGGTAATCTGGTTACCGCGGGCGATACCGCCAGCGTGCTCACCACGCTGGTCTCGCAGAAGACGGTTTACGTCTATTTCGATGTGGATGAGTCGACCTATCTTCACTATCAAAACCTCGCCCGCAGCGGGCAGGGGGCGTCCAGCAATCATATGGCGCTGCCGGTTGAGATTGGCCTGACGGGCGAAGAAGGCTATCCCCATCAGGGCAAAGTGGATTTCCTGGACAACCAGCTCACGCCGAGTACCGGTACCATCCGCATGCGTGCGCTGCTGGATAACTCCCAACGTCAGTTCACACCGGGGCTGTTTGCCCGCGTACGCCTGCCGGGCAGCGCAGCATTCAAAGCCACGCTTATCGACGACAAAGCGGTGCTGACCGATCAGGATCGCAAATACGTCTACATCGTGGATAAAGAGGGGAAAGCCCAGCGCCGCGACATTACGCCGGGGCGTCTGGCAGACGGTTTACGCATCGTGCGGCAGGGGCTGAACCCTGGCGACAAAGTCATCGTCGAGGGTTTGCAAAAAGTGTTTATGCCGGGAATGCCGGTTAACGCCAAAACCGTTGCCATGACCGCCAGCGCCGCCCTCAACTGATCCCTTGACCTGAGAATCCAATCTATGGACTTTTCCCGCTTTTTCATCGACAGGCCGATTTTTGCCGCCGTCCTGTCGATTCTGATTTTTATCACAGGATTGATCGCCATCCCGCTGCTGCCGGTGAGCGAATATCCTGACGTCGTGCCGCCAAGCGTTCAGGTGCGCGCGGAGTACCCGGGCGCCAACCCGAAAGTGATTGCCGAGACCGTGGCGACGCCGCTGGAAGAGGCGATCAACGGCGTTGAGAATATGATGTACATGAAATCCGTCGCGGGCTCGGACGGCGTGCTGGTCACCACCGTGACCTTCCGTCCGGGGACTGACCCGGATCAGGCGCAGGTTCAGGTGCAAAACCGTGTCGCGCAGGCCGAGGCGCGTCTGCCGGAAGACGTACGCCGTCTGGGCATTACCACCCAGAAACAGTCGCCGACGCTGACGCTGGTGGTGCATCTGTTTTCGCCTAACGGCAAGTACGACTCCCTGTACATGCGTAACTACGCCACCCTGAAGGTGAAGGATGAGCTGGCGCGCCTGCCTGGCGTGGGTCAGATCCAGATCTTCGGCTCGGGCGAATACGCGATGCGCATCTGGCTGGATCCGAATAAAGTGGCGGCGCGCGGGCTGACCGCCTCGGATGTGGTGACGGCGATGCAGGAGCAGAACGTTCAGGTGTCCGCCGGTCAGCTTGGCGCCGAGCCGCTGCCGAAAGAGAGCGATTTCCTGATCTCCATTAACGCCCAGGGCCGTCTGCATACTGAAGAAGAGTTTGGCAATATCGTTCTGAAAACCACGCAGGATGGTACGGTTGTCCGCCTGCGCGACGTGGCGCGCATTGAGATGGGCTCCGGCAGCTATGCGCTGCGTTCTCAGCTGAACAATAAAGACGCGGTCGGGATTGGTATCTTCCAGTCGCCGGGGGCGAACGCCATCGACTTGTCTAACGCGGTGCGCGCCAAAATGGACGAACTGTCCACGCGTTTCCCGGACGATATGAAGTGGGCGGCACCTTACGATCCGACGGTCTTTGTGCGTGATTCCATCCGGGCGGTCGTACAAACGCTGCTGGAAGCGGTCGTGCTGGTGGTGCTGGTGGTGATCCTGTTCCTGCAAACCTGGCGCGCGTCGATCATTCCGCTGATCGCGGTGCCGGTGTCGGTGGTGGGTACCTTCAGCATCCTCTACCTGCTGGGCTTCTCGCTCAACACCCTGAGTTTATTCGGGCTGGTATTGGCCATCGGTATCGTGGTGGATGACGCCATCGTGGTGGTGGAAAACGTCGAGCGAAATATTGAAGAGGGGCTTGCACCGCTTGCGGCGGCGCATCAGGCGATGCGTGAGGTCTCCGGGCCGATTATCGCGATTGCGCTGGTGCTGTGCGCGGTGTTTGTGCCGATGGCGTTCCTCTCGGGCGTGACCGGCCAGTTCTACAAGCAGTTTGCGGTGACGATCGCCATCTCCACGGTGATCTCCGCCATCAACTCGCTGACGCTCTCTCCGGCGCTGGCGGCCCTGCTGCTAAAACCGCACGGCGCACCGAAAGATTTGCCGACCCGGCTTATCGACCGACTGTTCGGCTGGCTTTTCCGTCCGTTTAACCGCTTCTTCCACCGCAGCTCGAACGGCTATCAGGGGCTGGTGGGTAAAACCCTCGGACGTCGCGGCGCGGTGTTTGCAGTCTATCTGCTGCTGCTCTGCGCGGCGGGCGTGATGTTTAAAGCGGTACCCGGCGGGTTTATTCCGACTCAGGACAAACTGTACCTGATTGGCGGCGTGAAAATGCCGGAAGGTTCTTCGCTGGCGCGCACCGACGCGGTGATCCGCAAAATGAGCGAAATCGGGATGAATACCGAAGGCGTGGACTATGCGGTGGCATTCCCGGGGCTGAATGCCCTGCAGTTCACCAACACGCCGAATACCGGGACGGTGTTCTTTGGCCTGAAGCCGTTCGACCAGCGTAAGCATTCCGCGGCGGAAATTAACGCGGAGATCAACGCGAAAATCGCGCAAATCCAGGAGGGCTTTGGCTTCTCCATCCTGCCGCCGCCGATTTTAGGGCTGGGTCAGGGGTCGGGTTATTCCCTGTACATTCAGGATCGCGCCGGTCTGGGCTATGGTGCGCTGCAAAACGCGGTGAACACCATGTCCGGGGCGATTATGCAGACGCCGGGGATGCATTTCCCGATCTCGACCTACCAGGCAAACGTTCCGCAGCTGGACGTGCAGGTTGACCGTGATAAGGCGAAAGCACAGGGCGTGTCGCTGACCGATCTTTTCGGGACGCTGCAAACCTATCTCGGCTCGTCGTACGTGAATGACTTTAACCAGTTCGGCCGTACCTGGCGCGTGATGGCGCAGGCGGACGGGCAGTTCCGCGACAGCGTGGAAGATATCGCGAACTTACGCACCCGCAATAGCCAGGGCGAAATGGTGCCGATTGGCAGTATGGTGAATATCACGACCACCTACGGGCCGGACCCGGTGATTCGCTACAATGGCTACCCGGCAGCGGATCTGATTGGCGATGCCGACCCGCGTGTGCTTTCGTCCACTCAGGCGATGACGCAGCTGGCGGGTATGTCTAAGCAGATCCTGCCAAACGGGATGAATATTGAATGGACGGACCTGAGCTTCCAGCAGGCCACGCAGGGCAATACGGCGCTGATCGTCTTCCCGGTCGCGGTACTGCTGGCGTTCCTGGTGCTGGCGGCGCTGTACGAAAGCTGGACGCTGCCGCTGGCGGTGATCCTCATCGTGCCGATGACGATGCTCTCCGCACTGTTTGGCGTCTGGCTGACCGGTGGCGATAACAACGTGTTCGTGCAGGTGGGGCTGGTGGTCCTGATGGGGCTGGCCTGTAAAAACGCCATCCTTATCGTGGAGTTTGCCCGCGAGCTGGAAATCCAGGGGAAAGGGATCATGGAGGCCGCGCTGGAGGCGTGCCGCCTGCGTTTACGCCCGATTGTGATGACCTCCATCGCCTTTATTGCCGGGACCATTCCGCTGATCCTCGGCCACGGCGCGGGGGCAGAAGTACGCGGCGTCACCGGGATCACCGTCTTCTCCGGGATGCTGGGCGTGACGCTGTTTGGCCTGTTCCTGACGCCGGTGTTCTACGTGACGCTGCGTAAGTTCGTGACGCGCGGGAAAAAAGAGGAAAGGGACATTCTGCCAGCGTAAGGACGTTGCAGTTAATAAAAAACCGCCTTCACAGTGAAGGCGGTTTTTTTTGTACCAGGTAAATTATTACGACGTTTTTTGATACTGGGCGATAAGATCGGGGAGCGGATCCCATCCGCTGCTGTCGGCGTTTTTCACCGCTTCCAGCGCGCTTGCTACGGTGTGGCGGGCCAGTACGGCTAACGACGCCTGCTCGGCCTCTTCGGAAATTGATTTAAAGTACCAGCACGCGTTAGCGCTGACCACGCAGCGGGCCGGCACGTCAGGGCGCGACGCCCACAGTTTTTTATCTTCGATGACCGAAAGGTAGATATCGCGCAGGGTGATCTCTTCCGGCGGGCGACCAAGATGAATGGAGCCATTGCGGCCAAGCGTTGAGACGATAATGCCGTCACGCGTGAGCGGAACCATTAATTTGCGGATGAAGCTCGGGTTCGCTTCCAGGCCGTAGGCCAGAATCGCACTCGTTGAACGTTCGCCCAATTGCTCCGCCATCGCTACGCTGAGAACCATCTGCAAAGCTGTCGGGAAGCGGTAATCTAACATTTTTGTATCCTGGGTTGCGGTGAATCTTGTTCTTTTTGGCACCGCAGAGGTGAATAAGCAATAAACAACAATATAACAAATACGGTTTTTTTTTTGAAGCAATCTGCGGCATTTGCGATCAAACACCCTGTTCTGGTTTAGCTAAACGTGCGGTTGGGGAAGTCAACCGTCACCATCAGGCCGCCTTCAGCGGATGTACTCAGGTTAACGCGGCTGTTGTGCTGCTGCGCCACCGCTTTGACGATGGCAAGCCCCAGACCGCTTCCGCTTTGCATCTGATTCGGGTCGCGGAAAAAACGGTCGAACACGCGTTCCCGCAGTTCAGGCGGAATACCGGGCCCCGCATCCGAGACACGCAGCTGCGTGCAGCCATCGAGTGCGCGTACGTCGACCTGAATCCGCCCCCCTTCAGGACTGTACTTCACCGCATTCTCAATCAGGTTATCAATCAGCGACACCAGGCGTTCCCTGACGCCCGCGATCCAGATGTCATCCTGCGAGAAGAACTCCAGTTCAATCCTGCGCGCAGACGCTAACGGCTCCAGCTCGGCCATGCGCTCCTGAATGAGTGTCGTCAGCGGTACCGGCTCCATCTCGGTGTCAATGCGCGCTTCGCTGTGCATCATCAGCAGCAACTGATTGACGAGACGCGCAGCACGGCTGTTGCTGCGAATAACCCCCGCAAGCAGCTCCTGTTGGCTCTCGCTGATGACCCAGGACTGCAGCGCCTCCACGTTGATGCGCATCGCTGCGAGGGGAGTACGCAGCTCGTGCGCCGCATCGGCAATGAAAACCCGTTCCCGCTCAGCGCTTTCACGCACCCGGGCAAGGAAATCATTGATCGCATCCACCATCTGGCGAAGCTCCCTGTGTTTGGGGACGGCCTTTAAAGGGGAGAGATCGTCAGGCGTGCGTAACGTAATTTCACTGACCACCCGGTTCCAGGGGCGCATCGCAATGCGGATCGACAGCCACGCGGGAAACAGCAAAAAAGGGAAGCAGACCAGCAGCGGCAGGATGTAGTAACCCCGCGAGTTCAGGTAGATAAAGAAGTTCCAGCCGCTGGCTGGCGTGAAGAGGGTGACCTCCACGTCGGAGTGAGGGGACTTAAGGGTGCGGCTGGTCCAGGTACGATCGTCACTCTGAACGCGCTCCAGTTCCCCGAACCGGGTGTTTGTTATCCCCGCGGGCGCGCCGTCGGAGGTAAAAATAACAGCATTGTTCTTGCGCACGATAAGGTTAATCGACAGCACGGGATCTTCACCGCCGCCATAGCCTTCGCGCAGCGCCTGGCTAAAGTCTTCGAGCACCGCGGTACGATCCTGCGGCCGTTCGTCCATCCGCTCAACCAGGGTAAAAAGGGTTTCGTAGGTTTTACTGCCCGTGAGGATGGGAGGACTGCGCAGGTCCTCCCACAGAATGAAGGTTAAAAAAAGACACCACAGCAGCGTAAGCAACAGCATCTGGGCGATGATAATTCGCCGCACCAGCGTGGGGTGGCGCAGGTGGGACCAAAAGTTTCGCATTAACCGGTCACCTTCTGGACAGAGACGGTATCAATGACATACCCGACGCCCCGTACCGTTCGCACGTAACCGTCGCCAATTTTTCGCCGCAAATTACCCATATGCACGTCGAGCGCATTGCTGAGGTTTTCTTTGTTGCCGAAGATCCTTTCTTCCAGGAACCGGCGCGTTAGCACGCGGTCAGCGCGCAGCATCAGCGTTTCAAGCAGGGCGTATTCACTGGCCGTCAGGTCAACGTGGCGCGCGCTCACCGTCACGCGACGCGTCGGCACATGAAGCGACAGCCCGCGAATTTCTATTGCCTCATTTTCAAAACCGTAACTGCGTCGCGCAAGGGCTCTCACTCTTGCCAGCAGCTCGGCGAGAACAAAGGGCTTGACGAGATAGTCGTCTGCACCCGCATCCAGCCCGTACAGGCGATCCTGCAGCGTTCCTCGTGCCGTCAGGATGATAACGGGGATGCCCTTAAGCTGCTGGCGCAAACGCGTCATCAGGCTCATGCCATCGCCATCGGGCAGCCCTAAGTCGAGTAAAACAAGCTCAGGCACGCAGACGTCAAGCTGATGCAGCGCATCCTCTTTCCGGCGAACCCATATAACGTCAAAGCCTTGATCGGAGAGGGCGATACGTACGCCATTGCCGAGATCCAGGTCGTCTTCAATAAGTAGAATTTTCACAGTGGTAACTGTATCGGCAGTGAATGAAGAACATCTTAAGAAAAAAACGGTATCAGTAAATTTGTCCGGTTTATAGCACCCGCGCGCTTCAGCGTTTCTTCATTTTCGGCTCATAAGAACCTTAGGGTCACGCTTCAAAATGGGCGTTCTGGCGTTTAACCGCTTCATCGTCATCATTTGCATCCATAAGGACGTCCTTAATGAGAAACATCGAACTGAGTCATCCGTTCCCCCATTTATTCCCGGGCCGCAGCCTGAAAAACATCGTGCCGGGCGTCGTGCTGGCGTTACTGGCCACACCGCTACTGGCGGCAGAGCAGAGCCAGGGTAACGTCTTAACTCTGGGGGGCGGGGTGGACGTCGCGCCACGCTACTCGGGTTCGGATAAAACCCGCGTCAGCGCGGCTCAGGTGGTGAATTATTCCATGGCCAACGGCTTTTTTATCGGCACTACGCGGGGTATCGGTTACGGCAATAACCTTGGCAACCTGGATTACAGCGCAGCGCTGAGCTACCGCACAGGCCGTAAAGATAAAGACGTGAGCAGCGATTCGATCAGCTCCGGCAGCGACGAGCTGCGTGGCATGGGCGAGATAAAAGGCTCGGCTATCGTCGTGCCCGGTCTGGGTTACAAGATAACCGACTGGCTTAATCTGCAGGTGCAGGGTGAGATCCCGGTTTCTGAGAGAGACAACGGTGAGGCGGTACACTTCGGCATTTCCAGTCCGCTCTATACTTCACCAAATAATGCGGTCACGCTGGCGCTGACCGGCAGCTGGGGATCTGACAAATATATGCAGACCTACTACGGCGTCAGTGCCGCCCAGTCGGCGGCATCCGGGTTTGCCCGCCATGACGCTGGCGCTGGGATTTATGCGTACTCGCTGAATCTTGACTGGACCCACAGGCTCACCTCGCGCTGGAGCGTGCTTGCCGCCGCGGGCGTGATGCAACTGACGGGAGATGCTGCCGATAGCCCGATTGTGCATCGTAAGACATCGCCTACGGGGAGTCTGAAGGTGACGTACAGTTTTTGAGTGTGGGTTGCGGCGGCTTGCGGTTTTGAGGGGGTAATTACGGTAATTTAAGCCGCTCCGGTTTAGATGGCGGGGCGGCCTATCACTCAACAGAAAATGCGCTATTGTACTGGCCTGAAACTGCGACGGCCGTGGCCGTAAGACTGGGCGATAACGATCTCATCGAGGTCATTGCTCCCTATGGTCTTAATGACCGGTTTGAGCTGCGTTTAAGACCGACGCCCGTATTTGATCGGGAAAAGTATGATGCCTTTAGGCGACGTTGGCTAGCGCGTTATCCTCAGTTGCAGCACATCACTGATCATCGTCGATGTTTTGTAGCAAGTCTGTGTGTTGGATGGACATTATTTTATCAAAGGTTTGGCGGAAAGAAGAGGGACGAGAGAAGAGGGAAGTTGCGAGGGGTGTAGGTCTGGTGTGAGCGAGAAGCGGACTTAAACTCATTCGGCTTCCGGCTATTACGCTAGCATATGTGGCGGAAGACTTTTTGGCATACGACTACAACGTCTCAGTTAACTCTTTAATGGATAACATTTTGTCCAGTTGTAATTGACCTTCACTAATATCAATTCTCCCGAAACATTGCCGAAATTAAGAGCCTGACGTTCAATAAAAAATTGACGTAGGGTTACGGGTAAAAAAGCAGCGCTGTAGCGCAGAAGTGTGCTGTGCCAGAATGGTGCTGGTAAAGGGCTGCCGGTATGTCGCATTAGCAACTCTTTTTTCCAGTGTGAATCCAGAACCTTTTCGCAAAACGACTGGCGCAGATCTATCGCAGCACGTTCAGGGATCCCAGCAAGCAACAACTGGCTGGGCAACGCAACTAACCGGAGATCTTTGATAACAATTTTTTTCGCATGAAATTCTGTCCAGATATTTGTCAATTGCTCCATTTTCTCTGGCAATTGTTCGTTTACGTTATACAGTGGTAGTGTCAGGGGTAAGAAAGTGAAATGGAAACCCTGTGTTGGCAGCGTATCGGCAAGCGGATCATCCTTTGTGAGCCTTTTCATTTCCTCAATAAGATGTGAGACAGAACCGGACACAGGAGGCTTAATGCCTGCTGCAAGAGCAAGTTTAAGCGGATCGTAGTAGTTTTCTTCTCTGGCCTTCCCAATACCTGCATTTTTCAGCCACATTGCGAGGGTGTTCTCATTTGCAGCAAGATACATTTTTTGCAGGTTTACTGAGTTCATGACATACCTTCTGACAGAAGTGTGCGACCAGATGATTGATTATATTTCTTTCAGGCATCTCAGACTATGCGTTTAATTGTCCAGTTTAATCTGAACTGAAGATATGAGATGCATGGCTGATAAGAAATATCTATACGGGGCGGAAGTTAATCTGCTCACCGTCCACTCCTGGCACTAAGCAGACAATCTTCTGGGCTTAACTTTTTCTCAAGACTCCTCATACCGAACCACAAACCTGTTAGATCATCGGTTCCCGGGCTGTCGATTCCACCCATCCGTCGTCCGCGTGCAGCACGGCAGCATCCGGCAGGGACCACCCCGGCTAAGCAGTAGTTTTTGAACTATGTTTAACACCAGTCAGAATATCAAAATAGTTAAGTGTTTATATGGCCCGAGCGGCGGGGCCTCCGTCCGGAGCATTTGAAAGCCAGAACCTCACTTAAAAGTGTGCCAACATTTCGCGGGTAATATTAATCTCCGGAGAATAATGTGTTCGGAAAGTATTTTTTAAGCTACATGCCGGGCCTGCAAAATTTGTTAGCCTACGATAAAAGCTGGCTAAAACATGATGTTAAAGCCGGATTATCCGTTGCGGCTGTCGCGCTACCGGTTGCGATTGCTTATGCGGAGCTGGCGGGTGTTGGGGCCATAGTCGGGCTGTACTCCTGCGTTTTACCGATGATAGCGTATGCACTGTTTGGCTCTTCACGTCAGCTTATTGTCGGCCCTGATGCCACAACCTGTGCGGTGATTGCGGCCGTGGTGTTTCCTCTTTCGGCGGGAAATCCTGAACTGCACTGGCAACTGACGATCGTCATGACGTTGATGATGGGCGGATGGTGCCTGCTTGCCAGTAAATTTCGCCTCGGCGCGCTTGCCGATCTGCTTTCTCATCCCATTCTTACCGGATTGCTGAATGGCGTAGCCGTGACGATTATTGTCGGGCAAATCGGCAAGGTTTTAGGGATCAAGCTTGATGAAGCGCAGGTGATCGAGAAAATCATCGCCTTGCCAGGCCGCATTTCAGACAGCCATTTTTTAACCGCAGGAATATCACTTTTAACGCTCGCTATTTTAATGGCTATCAAAACGTACCGCAGCCACTGGCCCGCACCTTTGATTGCCATTGTTCTGACAACGTTACTGGTCTGGGGGACATCTGCACAACAGTACGGTATTGCCACCATTGGGGGAGACGGTTTCCAGCCTGGTTTACCCGTGGTTCACTGGGAGACGTTCCAGCCTGGTCCGATGCGTGATTTGGTGATCCCGGCGCTGAACCTGGCGTTGGTCAGTTTTGTCAGCCTGATGCTGACCGCGCGCAGTTTCGCCGCGAAAAATGGCTATGAAATTAATGCGGATGCCGAGTTCCGGGCGCTGGGTATTGCGAACCTGATGGCGGGATTATCTCAGGGGTTTGCTATCAGTGGCGCCGATTCCCGGACCGCGGTGAATGATTCAGTTGGAGGGAAAAGCCAGCTGGTTTCCGTGGTCGCCGCCTTAATCATCGGTATCGTCGTGTTATTTTTCACTCAACCACTGCAGTTTATTCCGGTTTCGGCGTTAGGGATTGTTCTAATGTACGCATCGTGGTCATTGATTGATTTACGTGGGCTTTGGAACCTGAGACGGCGAAATAAACAGGCCTTTCGCCTGGCCTTCTTCACGTTTGGCTGTGTGTTAATTATCGGTGTTATCCAGGGGATCGGCCTCGCGGTGTTGCTTGGCCTGTTACAGTTCCTGCGTACCGTCTTTCGTCCCTCCGAGCACTTACTGGGCACTGACGAAGATGGCATGATTCACTCATTAGGCAATACCACCGATATTAAAATGGTCCCGGGCGTGCTGATGTATCGGTTTAACTCACCGTTGACCTATTTTAATGTGGCTTATTTTAAACGTCGGGTATTGAACTTAGTTGATGGTGCAGCATTACAGCCTAAATGGGTGATTATTGATGCCGTGGCTTGCTTCACCTATTCAGACATCAGTGTTCTGGCAACCATAAATGAGTTAAAGCGCGACCTGAAAGCTCGGCAGGTTACGTTAATCCTTGCGGGCAGGAAAACGGAATTAACGCGCTGGTTTAAAGACAGCCGGCCAACAATGAATGATGATGACATGATTCTGGCACCAGACCTCTATCTGGCACTTCGGTTCATTCAAAGCAAAGAGAGTGCGAGTGAATCGGGTGGAGAGGTATAAACCAAACCCAGGCTTGCCCGCCAGCCGCGAGCAAGCCGTACCCTTAGCGATACAGCGTCTTTTCCGCAACCGGAACAAGCAATGCGGAACGCCAGTCCGCCAGCGTCAGCTGTGCGAGCTTGCCCAGCGCGGTATAAAACGGATGCCCGGCGTTGTCGACAAACACCGAGAGGAAACGGGTACTCCACGGCAGAAGATGCCACGCCAGAAGCCGATCGCACTCCGCTTCGCGGCCATTCTCGACCAGCCACGCCGCCAGCAGCAGCAGGGTACCGAAATGATCTTCCGGTTCATTTTGCTGCATCTCAAAAGCAATGCCGTTTTCTCGCATCCACTGGCGAAGCGCGAGGGTCGAGTCGCCAAACAGCACCGATTCGCGGTCCAGCCAGACGGAGCCCCACGGCGGTGCGGGCAGGGCATAAGGGCCAATAAACAGCCG
This sequence comes from Enterobacter sp. WCHEn090032, assembly GCF_003986875.1. Classification (NCBI taxonomy): domain Bacteria; kingdom Pseudomonadati; phylum Pseudomonadota; class Gammaproteobacteria; order Enterobacterales; family Enterobacteriaceae; genus Enterobacter; species Enterobacter sp. WCHEn090032. The sequence goes on along the minus strand of NZ_RXRN01000015.1, from coordinate 30,323 downwards.
TTGCCAGGCGTCCGTCAGCGGCTCATCGGCAGGGGCGGCAAAGGTTTCGGCAAGGGGCTGCAGCGTTTCCGGTGGCAGCGGCCAGTCCTGAACCCATTCACCCGCGGTAAGGGCCTGCACCAGCGGCGCGGCCTGCTCGCTGTCGGGTGAAAAATAAAACAGCGCGCCCAGTACGCGGGCGCTGAACGCGAACGATTCACGCGGTGAGACGTCTTTCATAAAACCTTCCTTGCTCGCGCGGATTGCGCCCGCGCGGCTGCGTTAACCAAGAATACTGACCGTATAATAAACCACGATCGTGCTAAACCTTTTCGATCTGCACCAGATTGGTGTGCTGCGGGTTGCCTTTTGCCAGCGGCGACGGGCGATGCGTGGTCAGGGTATTGATGCATGATCCGTGGTCAATACGATCGCCATTCATCCTGGCGTCGTGCCAGGCGCCCTGGCCCATGGCGCTCACGCCGGGCATGATGCGCGGTGTGACTTTCGCTTCAATTCGCACTTCACCGCGTTCGTTAAAGACGCGCACCATATCGCCGTTCTTAATGCCGCGTTTTTCGGCATCGACCGGGTTAAGCCATACCTCCTGCCGACAGGCCGCTTTCAGCACGTCGACGTTGCCATAGCTTGAGTGGGTACGGGCTTTGAAGTGGAAGCCAAACAGCTGCAGCGGGAACTGCTCGCGTTCGGGCGCGTCCCAGCCGTCAAAGGTCGAGGCGTAGACGGGCAGCGGGCTGATGGTTTCATCTTTTTCCAGCTCCCAGGTGGCGGCAATCTCCGCGAGTTTGCTGGAATAAATTTCAATCTTGCCCGACGGCGTTTTCAGCGGATTGGCCTCCGGGTTCTCGCGGAATTTTTTATAGGCCACAAAGTGCCCGTTCGGATCTTTGCGCTTATAAATGCCCATTTTTTTCAGCTCGTTATAGGAGGGCAGTGTGGGATCTTTTTCGAGCATTTTGGCATACAGATACTGCAGCCACTGCGCCTGCGTCCGTCCTTCGGTGAATTTCTGATGAATATCCGGTCCAAGGCGTTTCGCCACTTCACTCATGATCCAGTAGATGGGCTTGCGCTCAAACTTCGGCGCGGTCACGGGCTGGAGGAAAATCAGATAGCCCATGTTCCCGGCGTAATCGTTCGGAATGATGTCTTCCTGCTCAACGGTCATGAGATCCGGCAGCAGGATATCGGCATATTTCGCTGATGAGGTCATAAAGTTGTCGATGACGACAATCATTTCGCACTTGCTTTCATCCTGCAGGATATCGTGGGTTTTATTGATATCGGAGTGCTGGTTGATGAGGGTATTGCCCGCGTAGTTCCAGATGAACTTAATCGGCACGTCCAGCTTATCTTTCCCGCGCACGCCGTCGCGCAGGGCGGTCATTTCCGGTCCACGAGCGATGGCATCCGTCCAGCTGAAGCAGGAAATTTGCGTTTTGACCGGGTTGTCCGGCAGCGGCATACGTTCGATAGTGATGGTGTATGTCGACTCACGCGCGCCGCTGTTACCGCCGTTGATCCCCACGTTTCCGGTGAGGATAGGCAGCATCGCGATCGCGCGGGCGGTCAGTTCACCGTTTGCCTGGCGCTGGGGTCCCCAACCCTGGCAGATGTAAGCCGGTTTGGCGGAGCCGATTTCACGGGCAAGCTTAACAATGCGATCGGCGGGTATGCCCGTAATGCGGGAAGCCCACTCAGGGGTTTTCGCGGTCTTGTCATCACCCTGACCGAGAATATACGCTTTGTAGTGGCCGTTAGCGGGTGCGCCTTCCGGCAGCGTTTTCTCATCATAGCCCACGCAGTATTTATCCAGGAACGGCTGGTCGACCAGGTTTTCGGCGATCAATACCCACGCAATACCGGCTACCAGCGCGGCATCGGTACCCGGACGGATGGGGATCCATTCATCTTCGCGGCCAGCGGCGGTGTCGGTGTAGCGCGGGTCGATGACGATCATGCGCGCACTGGATCGCTCGCGAGCCTGCTCCAGATAGTACGTAATCCCGCCACCGCTCATGCGCGTTTCCGCCGGGTTATTGCCAAACATTACCACCAGTTTGGTGTTTTCGATGTCAGACGTGCTGTTGCCGTCGTTGCTGCCGTAGGTGTAGGGCATCGCACAGGCGATTTGTGCCGTGCTGTAGGTGCCGTAGTGACTCAGGAAACCGCCGTAGCAGTTCATCAGGCGCGCCACCAGTGAAGCATAAGGGGAGGAACGGGTAATATTGCCGCCGACAATGCCGGAAGAGTAGTTGATGTAAACCGCTTCGTTGCCGTATTTGGCCACGACGTCTTTCAGGCTGGCAGTGAGGGTATTGAGGGCTTCGTCCCAGGTGATGCGCTCGAATTTGCCTTCACCGCGCTTACCCACCCGTTTCATCGGGTAGTTCAGACGGTCAGGATGATTAATGCGGCGGCGAATAGAACGTCCGCGCAGGCAGGCGCGCACCTGATGGTTACCGTAAATATCGTCACCGGTATTATCCGTTTCAACCCAGTACACTTCGTCGTCACGGACGTGCAGACGCAATGCACAGCGGCTGCCGCAGTTAACCGAGCAGGCGCCCCAGACCACTTTATCTTCGGCAGCATTCATGGCGTTTTGCACGGCCGCGGCGGCACGTTTCACGCCAAAGGGCAACGACAAACCGCCGGCGGCAAGCGCCAGAGAACCAATGGCGGTAGATTTTACGAGTGTTCGACGGCTAATTCCGCCGTGATGTTCACTATCGGACATGGCTCACCCCATCATTATAATTGCGTATTATTTTTCCCGTTATTACAACCGGGCTAATGATGGGGTGAGTGTTACTGATTTGGGGGGATTAGATCTTAATCCTCATCAAATCAACGGGAATTGCAGGCAAATTACTGCGGTTCAGTCGGCGTGGAGTCCTGACTGCCTGCCGCCGATCCGCTACCTGTGCGGGTATAAAGGATTTTAAAGGTATCGTTAGCGCAATGACCCACCACCTGTGCATCCGGCTGGTCGGCCTGATCGTTCGGTACAATGTTCAGCGTAAAACCGGACTCCGGCACGCCGTTGTTGATGATTTTTTGCTGAATGTCGCTTTTCACACGCTCGCAGGAATCCGGTGCCGCCAGTGCGGCCGTTGAGGCACTCATTAACAGCAGGGCGGTAATCCAGGGTAACCGTTTCATCTGTAGCTCCTTTTCTCTGTGTAGAGATTAATTTTAGCAGGCTTCGTGTAAACAACTGTATTTGCTAATATGATTGGGAATAATCTCCCTGTACGGAAATGAATGTGAAGAAATACGCAGCGATAACGCTACTGGCAGCAGCACTGGTGGGATGCGATAACAACTCCGCGCCGCTGTCGTTTACGCCGGAGATGGCGAGTTTTTCCAACGAGTTTGATTTCGATCCCCTGCGCGGCCCGGTTAAAGACTTTACCCAGACTCTGTTCAACGAAAAGGGCGAAGTGTCCAAACGGGTCACCGGCACCGTATCGGCAGAAGGGTGTTTTGATACGCTGGAGCTGCACGACCTGGAGGCCAATACCGGCGTGGCGCTGGTACTGGATGCCAATTACTACCTTGATGCGGAAACCCAGCAGCGAAAAGTGAAGCTGCAGGGGAAATGCCAGCTGGCCGAACTGCCGTCAGCCGGGGTGACGTGGGATACCGACGACAACGGGTTTGTGGTGGCGGCCCACGGTAAAGAGATGGAAGTGAAGTATCGCTACGATGCCGATGGCTACCCGCTGGGCAAAACCACCATTTCCGGGGATCAGCATCTGTCCGTCCAGTCGACACCGTCTAAGGATCTGCGCAAAAGAATGGACTACTCGGCAGTCAGCATGTTGAACGACAAACCGCTGGGTAATGTGAAGCAGAGCTGCGACTACGACCGACACAACAACCCGGTAAGCTGCGACCTGATCATCACGGACGATAGCGTCAAGCCCGCCGTTGAGCGCAAATACACCATCAAAAATACGATTGAATACTACTGAGAATAAAACCGCGCAGGTTACTGCGCGGTCGGTTTCAGCAGGCTGGCGCCTGACGGTTTGTGCCCGGCCAGGTGCTGATGCTGGAAAATGCACATGCGGATGGTGTTACGGTATTCACCGTTGATAAAGAACTCGTGAATCAGCTCGCCTTCCACCATAAAGCCCAGCTTGCGGTAGATATGGATCGCTTTCTCGTTCTCTTTATCCACAATCAGGTAAAGCTTATAGAGATTCAGAACGTTGAATCCGTAATCCATTGCCAGCTTCGCCGCCCGTGAGGCAAGGCCTTTACCCTGATGCTCAGGGGAAATAATGATCTGGAACTCCGCCCGGCGGTGAACGTGGTTGATCTCAACCAGCTCAACAAGACCGGCTTTTTCGCCTTCGCACTCCACCACAAAACGACGCTCACTCTGATCGTGAATGTGCTTGTCGTAAAGATCGGACAGCTCGACAAACGCCTCGTAGGGCTCTTCAAACCAGTAGCGCATCACGCTGGCATTGTTGTCGAGCTGGTGGACAAAGCGCAGATCTTCACGCTCCAGCGGACGAAGTTTTATGTCACAGGGCGCCGACATTATGGGGCTACCGTACGGCCAGTGCGGCGATCCAGGCAGCGCAGGGTGTTAGGCTCCCAGTAGGCGTTGACGTTTGCGCTTTGCTGACACTTATCGCGCGCGTCAAAGGCGACATCTTCCTTGTCCCACTCTTTTTCGGCACGTTTGTTGACCTTCTGGCGAAGGCTGCGGGTGTCATTCCATTGTTCTTTGTCCATGGCGGCGTTCTGGCGGCTTTGCGCGCTGTCACCAGACTCAATGATGAGTTTGCTGGTTTCCGCTGTCGCAGAGGCGGCAAAGGCGAACGATGACAGCGCCAGCAGGGCTGTCAGACAAAGGCGTTTGCTTAATGTGGTCATAGCGTTTCCTTTTAAATGGGTGCAGATAATCAAGTTACCCCGTACAGATTCTACACTAAAGCGAAATGACGGCATACCCGCGGGGCAAGTATGGAAAAGTAAAGGGCATCATCAGGTATCATGTCTAAATGGATCCTCACCTGAAGTGAAACATGCTCAAAACAACGCTGCTTTTTTTTGCCACCGCGCTGTGCGAAATCATCGGCTGCTTCCTGCCCTGGCTCTGGCTGAAGAAGGGGGGAAGCGCACTGTTGCTGATCCCGGCCGGGGTCGCGCTGGCGCTGTTTGTCTGGTTATTAACGTTGCATCCGGCGGCCAGCGGTCGCGTCTATGCGGCTTACGGCGGTGTTTATGTCTGCACCGCGCTGCTGTGGTTACGGGTGGTAGATGGCGTCAAACTCAGCGCATACGACTGGACCGGGGCGCTGGTAGCCCTCTGCGGCATGCTGATTATTGTCGCAGGATGGGGGCGCGCCTGAGCGCCCCAGTTTTGTGATCCTACGCGGATATTTTGATCATTATACTTGTATGGTAGTAGCTCAGTTGCGTAAATTTCCCACATCACAACATGCGATGTAAGGAAAGGTATTATGAAGATTGTCGGGGCTGAAGTATTTGTGACCTGTCCGGGACGTAACTTTGTCACCCTTAAAATCACCACTGATGAGGGGATCGTCGGTCTGGGCGATGCCACGCTGAACGGACGCGAGCTCTCCGTGGCCTCTTATCTGAAAGATCACCTGTGCCCTCAGCTGATTGGCCGCGATGCACACCGCATTGAAGATATCTGGCAGTTTTTCTATAAAGGCGCCTACTGGCGTCGCGGCCCGGTCACCATGTCGGCTATCTCCGCGGTGGATATGGCGCTGTGGGACATCAAAGCCAAAGCCGCCAACATGCCCCTGTACCAGCTGCTGGGCGGCGCGTCCCGGGAAGGGGTCATGGTCTACTGCCACACCACCGGGCACACCATTGATGACGTGCTGGAAGATTACGCCCGGCATAAAGAGATGGGCTTCAGGGCGATCCGCGTGCAGTGTGGCGTGCCGGGCATGAAAACCACCTACGGCATGGCCAAAGGGAAAGGGCTGGCCTATGAGCCTGCGACCAAAGGCGACTGGCCAGAAGAGCAGCTCTGGTCCACCGAGAAATACCTCGATTTCACGCCGAAGTTGTTCGATGCGGTGCGCAGCCAGTTCGGCTTTAATGAACATCTTCTGCACGATATGCACCACCGCCTGACGCCGATTGAAGCGGCCCGTTTTGGTAAGAGCATTGAAGAATTCCGCATGTTCTGGATGGAAGACCCTACGCCTGCGGAAAACCAGGCCTGCTTCCGCCTTATCCGCCAGCACACCGTCACGCCGATTGCGGTGGGCGAGGTGTTTAACAGCATCTGGGACTGCAAGCAGCTTATTGAAGAGCAGCTTATCGACTATATCCGTACCACCCTTACCCATGCGGGCGGGATCACCGGGATGCGTCGCATCGCGGACTTCGCCTCACTCTACCAGGTCCGTACCGGTTCACATGGCCCATCGGATCTGTCGCCTGTGTGTCATGCCGCCGCGCTGCATTTCGACCTGTGGGTGCCGAACTTTGGCGTACAGGAGTATATGGGCTACTCCGAACAGATGCTGGAAGTCTTCCCGCACAGCTGGCGTTTCGATAACGGCTATATGCATCCGGGCGACAAGCCGGGGCTGGGCATCGAATTTGATGAAAAACTGGCCGCGAAATACCCCTACGATCCCGCCTATCTGCCGGTGGCCCGTCTCGAAGACGGGACGCTGTGGAACTGGTAATGGAGGAGCTAACGATGAAAAGCGTAGTGATTCAACAGCCGAACGAACTGGTGCTTGAAGAGCGTCCTCTCCCGGAGCCGGGCGCAGGTGAGGTCCGCGTTAACATCCGGCTGGCCGGCATCTGCGGTTCAGACAGCCACATCTACCGCGGGCACAACCCGTTTGCAAAATATCCGCGCGTGATTGGCCATGAATTTTTTGGCGTGATTGACGCCGTAGGCGAGGGTGTCGACAGCGCCCGCCTGGGCCAGCGCGTCTCCGTCGACCCGGTGATCAGCTGCGGGCACTGCTATCCGTGCTCCGTCGGGAAACCGAACGTCTGCACCTCGCTGGTGGTACTGGGGGTACACCGTGACGGCGGTTTTAGTGAATATGCGACCGTGCCCGCTAAAAATGCCTGGCCAATTCCGGATGCAATCCCGGATAACCATGCCGTCATGGTTGAGCCCTTCACCATTGCCGCCAACGTGACGGGGCAGGCCAGCCCCACTGAACAGGACGTTGCGCTGATCTATGGCGCAGGCCCGATGGGGCTGGTCACCGTACAGGCGCTGAAGGGCGTTTATAAGGTGAAGCAGGTTATCGTGGTTGACCGTATAGATGAACGCCTTGCAATGGCGCAGCGCAGTGGCGCGGACTGGGTCTTCAATAACGGCGAGCAGTCGTTGCAGGTCGCGCTGGACGAAAAAGGCATCAGGCCGACGTTAATCATTGATGCTGCCTGTCATCCGTTGATTCTGCAGGAAGCGATAACCCTGGCCTCTCCGGCGGCGCGCATTGTGCTGATGGGCTTCTCCAGCGAGCCGAGCCAGATAGTGCAGCAGGGCATTACCGGCAAAGAGCTGGCGATCTTCTCCTCGCGCCTGAATGCCAACAAATTCCCGGTCGTCATCGACTGGCTGGAAAAAGGGCTGATCGACCCGGAAAAACTGATCACCCATACCTTTGACTATCACCACGTTACAGACGCCATTGAACTGTTTGAAAAAGACCAGCGGCAGTGTTGCAAAGTCTTGCTCACGTTCGGGCAATAATCATTTACGCGGTTAAGCGCCTGCGCAGACAGGCGCTAAGTGGTACGCATCTTACCTTTCAGAGATAGCCATTATGACGCAAGTACAACCTCAAAGAACCACCTCCGATCTGGTGAAAGCCGCCGTTTCCGGCTGGCTGGGCACCGCGCTCGAATTTATGGACTTCCAGCTTTACTCGCTGGGAGCCGCCCTGGTTTTCCATGAAATCTTCTTCCCGGAACAATCCGCCGCGATGGCGCTGATCCTGGCGATGGGCACCTACGGCGCAGGCTATATTGCGCGCATCGTCGGGGCCTTTATCTTCGGACGAATGGGCGACAGCATTGGCCGTAAAAAGGTGCTGTTTATCACCATTACCATGATGGGGATCTGCACCACGCTGATTGGCGTCCTGCCGACCTATGCCCAGATAGGGATTTTCGCCCCCGTTCTGCTGGTGACGCTGCGCATTATTCAGGGACTGGGTGCCGGGGCGGAGATCTCCGGAGCGGGGACGATGCTTGCGGAGTACGCGCCGAAAGGTAAACGCGGCATTATCTCCTCGCTGGTGGCGATGGGCACCAACTGCGGGACGTTGAGCGCAACGGCTATCTGGGCCATTATGTTCTTCGCCCTTGACCGTGAACAGCTGCTCGCCTGGGGCTGGCGCGTGCCGTTCCTTGCAAGCGTTGTGGTGATGATCTTTGCCATCTGGCTCCGTATGAACCTGAAAGAGAGCCCGGTGTTTGAGAAAGTTAACGACGACGAAACCGCGATGCCGGACACCTCGCTGGGCTCGATGGTGAAAAGCAAATCCTTCTGGCTGGCGACCGGCCTGCGCTTTGGACAGGCGGGGAATTCAGGCCTGATTCAGACGTTCCTGGCGGGTTATCTGGTTCAGACGCTGCTGTTCGATAAAGCCATCCCGACCGATGCGCTGATGATCAGCTCCATTCTTGGGTTTATCTCCATTCCGCTGCTGGGCTGGCTTTCCGATAAAGTGGGCCGTCGGCTGCCGTACATAATCCTCAATATCTCCGCCATTCTTCTCGCGTATCCGATGCTGTCGATCATCGTCGACAAAAGCTACGCGCCGGGGACGATCATGCTCTCGATCATCGTTATCCACAATTTCGCCGTACTGGGGCTGTTTGCGCTGGAAAATATCACCATGGCGGAGATGTTTGGCTCGCGAAATCGCTTTACCCGCATGGCTATCTCAAAAGAGGCGGGTGGTCTGGTGGCAGTAGGTTTTGGTCCGGTACTGGCGGGGATCTTCTGTAATATGACCGGCTCCTGGTGGCCGATTGTTGCCATGCTGGTGGCCTATTCCGCGATCGGGCTGGTCTCGGCAATCCTGATGCCAGAAGTGCGCGACCGTGATTTGAGCGCGGCGCAAGACGCGGCGGAGACGGTGCCAGAAGAGACAGTGGGTTACGGAGCGCTCTCCTCGCGCCGTTAGTGGTTTATATCTTTCGTGAGATATCACACAACTTTCTCTTTATGTCACACCACGTGCGCAAAAGTTAATATAAATCAAAACCTCGAACGGCAGTATCAGTATGGTTGGTGGCAGTTATGGTTTACCCCAACTGCCATTCTAGTTGGTGTAGTCAGCAGGCGCTGCCGTTTAACAACATGCGGCAGCGCTCCACAGCGTTCTAATTAACGAGTCTTAATCATGGAAAACAAGTTATTGCAGGCCCACGCGACGCTGCCCCAGTACGATCGCGACAGCCTCAAAGCACGCATCGTTCATTTAGGGTTTGGCGCCTTTCACCGGGCGCATCAGGCGGTGTATGCCGACATACTCGCGGCAGAACAGGGCAGCGACTGGGGCTACTGCGAGGTTAACCTGATTGGAGGCGAGCAGCAGATCGCCGATCTGAACGCGCAGGATAACCTCTATACGGTGGCGGAAATGTCCGCTGATGCATGGACCTCCCGCGTGGTTGGCGTAGTCAAAAAGGCGCTGCATGCGCAGGTTGACGGGCTGGAGAGCGTGCTGGCAGCAATGTGCGAACCGCAGGTGGCGATTGTCTCACTGACCATCACCGAGAAAGGGTACTGCCATTCCCCGGCGACCGGACAACTGATGCTCGATCACCCGTTTATCGTCGCCGACCTGCAAAACCCGCACCAGCCAAAATCCGCGCCGGGTGTGGTGGTGGAAGCGCTGGCGCGCCGCAAAGCGGCGGGTCTGCCGGCATTTAGCGTGATGTCGTGCGACAACATGCCGGAGAACGGCCATGTGATGCGCAGCGTCACCTGCGCTTACGCCCGGGCGGTTGACGCTGAACTGGCGGACTGGATCGAAACCCACGTCACCTTCCCGTCAACGATGGTGGATCGCATCGTGCCCGCGGTCACGCCCGATACGCTGGATAAAATCGAGCAGCTGACCGGCGTTCGCGATCCTGCAGCGGTGGCCTGTGAACCGTTCCGCCAGTGGGTAATAGAAGATAACTTTGTCGCCGGACGTCCTGAGTGGGAAAAAGCCGGTGCCGAGCTGGTTGCTGACGTCATTCCGTTTGAAGAGATGAAGCTGCGCATGCTCAACGGCAGCCACTCGTTCCTGGCGTATCTGGGGTATCTGGCCGGGTATCAACATATCAACGAGTGTATGGAAGACGAGAACTACCGCATTGCCGCGCACGCGCTGATGATCGGCGAACAGGCACCAACCCTGAAAGTGAAAGGCGTCGATTTAGGTCGCTATGCCGATCTGCTGATCGCACGCTACAGCAACCCTGCCCTGCGTCACCGCACGTGGCAAATCGCGATGGACGGTAGCCAGAAGCTCCCGCAGCGGATGCTTGATTCCGTTCGCTGGCATCTGGCGCACCGGAAGCCTTTCCCGCTGCTGGCGCTGGGTGTCGCAGGCTGGATGCGCTATGTCGGCGGCGTGGATGAGCAGGGCAAGGCCATTGAGGTGAGCGATCCGCAGCTGGCGGTCATTCAGGCGGCGGTGAAGGGCAGTGCAGAAGGGGAAAGCCGGGTGCATGCGCTGCTCGGCATTGAGGCTATCTTCGGTAAAGCGTTACCGCAGGATGCTGACTTTGTGGAAGCGGTGATGAAGGCATATCAGACGTTACTGCAGAAGGGCGCCAAAGCGACCGTGGCGCAGTACGTGTCGCAACGGTAGTTCAGCACATGCCGCCGCTCGCGGCGGCATGCAGGGACACAGGTTAGTGCATCCCCAGACGAATCAGCTCAATCGGTTCGAACTTACCTTCGCATCTTTCCACTTCCACGGTTTTGCTACGACGCACCTGCTCGGCATTGAGGCCGTCACTGTGGATCGCTTTAATCACGCCGAACTGGTTTGTGCCACTAATCATGACGCGGCTGCCAGTAGTGATTGCATTGCGGTTACGGTCGTATGTCATCATGGTATTTTCTCCTCTCTAACCTGGTCGTTACGGCGTTATTTCTGGTACGCCGTTCACGGGGCATATAAATACGCCTGTCCGCAGGTCAGTTTTTTGTTTTTGATCAAACTCACACTTTTTTCTTTATTTCGCAGGAGCAACGATCGCAGAGAGGGGAATATAGCGCGAACGTCATTGGATGGAATAAAACCGGGCAGGAGAACGCATGACTCGCCGCACCCGTAAGGGGCGGCGAATGTTACTCTTCGCTAAACCACTCGCTATTTTCCTGACGAATAAGCTGCACCGATTCGCTAATTTCCTGCAGATGCAGCGTCATCGCTTTTTCCACAGCGTCCGGGTCACGTTTTTCGAGCGCGCTGAAAATATCGTGATGCTGTCGGAGCAACATTTCCGGTGGCGAGACGTGATCGAGACTCATATACCGCACGCGATCGATGGTGGCTTTGATGTTTTCGATAGTGTCCCAGGCGAGCTGGCAATCCGCAATCTGCGCCAGTTTCTGGTGGAATTCATCATCGAGCTGGAAGAAGTCATTCAGCTGTTTACGGTCAATCGCAATACGCTGCTGATGCAGATTCTGCTCCAGCAGGTAACACTGGTTGTCGTTGATAAGCGTTGCAGCACGACGCGCCACCGCGCATTCAATGGCCTGACGAACGAAACATCCGTTGCGAACCTGAGAAAGTGAAATCTTATTCACGTAACTGCCGCGCTGGGGACGGATCTGAATCAGACCGTTTTCCGCAAGCTTAATAAACGCTTCACGCACCGGCTGCCGGGAGACGTCAAACCGCACGGAGACCTCTTTTTCAGAAAGCGGTGTTCCCGGCGGGATCAGACAATGAACAATATCGCGTCGCAAAATGCGATAGATTTGCTGGTTGACGGGCTGGGTGGGATTAAGTTGCGATTCAGCGGCCATGAGTTGTCATTTCTCAGAGAGTTAGCCCGAACATACTACCATTCTTTTATAACCCGAAACAGACCCGGCCCGCAGGCCGGGAAGGGCACGGTTAGCCGCGATGGACGTTAAGTCCGGCAAAGCTCTGGCTGACGGGCATCATTTCGACGGTATTGATATTGACGTGTTTCGGCAGTGTCGCCACCCACCAGACCGTTTCGGTGACATCTTCCGGCGTCAGCGCGTTAGCATTTTCGTAGGTCTTATCCGCTTTCGCGTCATCGCCTTTGAAACGGACATTGGAAAATTCGGTGCCGCCCACCAGACCCGGCTCGATATCGGTCACACGAATGGCGGTGCCGTGCAGATCGGTGCGCAGGTTAAGGCTGAACTGGCGTACAAACGCTTTCGTCGCGCCATAAACGTTGCCGCCCGCGTAAGGCCAGCTCCCGGCCGTTGAGCCGATATTGATAATGTGACCGCGGTTACGCTCAACCATCCCCGGTAACACCGCGCGGGTCATGTAGACCAGCCCTTTGTTGTTGGTGTCGATCATGTTTTCCCAGTCTTCTACGCTGGCTTTGTGGGCGGGCTCCATGCCCAGCGCCAGACCAGCATTGTTGACCAGCACGTCGATGGCGCGCCATTCAGCGGGCAGGTTGGCAATCATCTCTTCAATGGCAGCGCGGTTACGCACATCGAGCTGCGCGGTCAGGATGCTGTCGCCTAATTCGTCTTTCAGCTCCTGCAAACGTTCCTGGCGGCGCCCGGTCGCAATAACCTTGTGCCCGTTGGCGACGAAGCGACGCGTGATGCTTTCACCAAAACCTGCCGTTGCCCCGGTAACTAAAATAATCATCTCACTGTTCCTCAACGCTTTTTGTGTTGTACTAACATAGCATGGTCGCAGAGGGAGCGTTAAGGCAACATTTGTATGACAGCGTTGCAGGGACTACTCTGGGAAGAAACCCGTACTCAGGAGTGAAAGATGGCGGCCACGAATCCTTTTTTTGACATCAGTCTGTTGCCTTACCAGGCGCCCCGTTTTGATGAAATCAACGACAGCCACTATCGCCCGGCTTTCGATGAAGCGCTTCGCCAGAAGCGGGCGGACATTGAGGCTATTGTCGCTGAGCGCGCTGCGCCAGATTTCAATAACACCGTGCTGGCGCTGGAAAAAAGTGGCGTGATGCTCACGCGCGTCAGCAGCGTTTTCTTCGCCATGACCTCCGCGCACACCAACGCGTATCTGCAGGAACTGGAAGAACAGTTCTCCACCGAACTTGCCGTGCTGGCGAACGATATCTGGCTGAATGATACGCTCTTCGCCCGCGTCGAGAGCGTCTGGCAGGACCGTGCCGCGCTGGACGCCGAATCCCGGCGGCTGGTCGAGGAGACGTATCAGCGGTTTATACTGGCCGGGGCGCGTCTGAATGAGACAGAAAAAGCTGAGCTGAAGGCGCTGAATACCGAGGCAGCCTCTCTGACCAGCCAGTTTAATCAACGTCTGCTGGCTGCCGATAAGACCGGTGGGCTGGTGGTGGATTATGTGCACCAGCTTGACGGGCTCAGCGCAACGGAGATCGCGGACGCGGCACAGGCAGGAGCAGAGAGAGGGCTTAACGATCGCTGGCTGATCCCGCTTCTGAACACTACCCAGCAGCCCGCGCTGGCAGCGCTGCGCAATCGTCAGACGCGTGAAAATCTCTTCAGGGCTGGCTGGACACGTACCCAGAAAGGGGATGAAAACGACACCCGCGAGCTGATCCTTCGTCTCACGGCGCTGCGTGCCCGTCAGGCTCGCCTGCTGGGCTTTGAGAATTACGCCAGCTGGAGTACCGCGGATCAGATGGCGAAAACCCCTGACGCCGCGCTGGCCTTTATGCGCGGTATTGTGCCTGCCGCCCGCGCCCGTGCGGAGCGCGAGCAGGCCGATATTCAGAAAGTGATTGATGACGAGCAGGCTGGTTTTACGGTGCAGGCGTGGGACTGGGCCTTTTATGCGGAGCGCGTGCGCCAGGCAAAATATGCCCTCGATGAGTCGCAAATCAGGCCTTATTTTGCGCTCAATACCGTGCTGCAGGATGGCGTGTTCTGGGCGGCCAGCCAGCTGTTTGGCATCCGCTTCGTCGAGCGCTTCGATATCCCGGTTTATCACCCGGACGTTCGCGTATGGGAAATTTTCGACCACACCGGTGAGGGCATGGCGCTGTTTTACGGCGACTTCTTCGCGCGCGATTCCAAGCAGGGCGGCGCCTGGATGGGCAATTTCGTCGAACAATCCTTCGAGTTTGCGGCCCGTCCGGTTATCTATAATGTCTGTAATTACCAAAAACCGGCGAACGGCGGTGTCGCGCTCCTCTCCTGGGATGATGTGGTAACGCTCTTCCACGAGTTTGGTCATACGCTGCACGGCCTGTTTGCCAGCCAGCGTTTCGCCACGCTCTCTGGCACCAATACTCCGCGTGATTTTGTTGAATTCCCGTCGCAAATCAATGAGCACTGGGCCAGCCATCCGCAGGTCTTTACGCACTATGCACGCCACTACGAAACCGGCGAACCAATGCCGGACGCGCTGCGGGAAAGCATGCTCAACGCGACGCATTTCAACAAGGGCTATGATATGACGGAACTGCTGAGCGCCGCGCTGCTGGACATGAACTGGCACGGCATCAGTGAGGCCGTTTCGGACGTGGAAGCATTTGAATCGGCGGCGTTGCAAAAAGAGGGGCTGGATCTGCCCGCTGTACCGCCGCGCTATCGCAGCAGCTATTTTGCCCATATTTTCGGCGGCGGCTACGCGGCGGGATATTACGCCTACCTGTGGACGCAAATGCTCGCGGATGATGGCTACCAGTGGTTTGTCGAACAGGGCGGCTTAACGCGTGAGAACGGGCAAAAATTCCGCGAGGCGATTTTGTCTCGCGGAAACAGCACGGATTTAGCGGAACTGTATCGTAACTGGCGCGGACACGATCCGCAGATCGAACCGATGCTGGAAAATCGCGGGTTGAGTGCATAGAACCCGGGTTGCCTGAAAACAGAGCCGGGCTTTACGCCCGGTTTTTTTATACCGGGTCTGAAGTCTGGAATGGCACCAACAAAGTAATATCCTCTTTCCCGCCTACAAACGTTTTATTTAAATTAAATTTATGCGAGATAAAGTTATTCTGCACGGCATGTTTTATAAATAGTGTAGAGTTTTCAAAATAGTTAATGATTAATCATTTGATCTGGATTAGGGAAAACAAATATTCTTTAATGTCATGTTTTAACGCTAAAATTTTCTTGTTTTATGCCGATAACCGAAGATGGCATAAAAAATGACGTAAGAGCAGTTAAGAAGGCGAATGATGACCCTACCTCTGAACACTCCTGGCTTTACGGATACCGAACATTCTAAAAGGCTGATAAATAAAACCTTTACCTATGTCTTCACGTTATTGATAAGTATTTTCATTGCGGCAATCGTTTCCTTGCTAATAATAAAAAACAATGTTAACCAAATCAGCGACCAACACGATGAGTTTTTATTAAAAAAAGCGTTAGAGACTCGCCAGGAAAGCATGCGAAGTCATCTTAAAGACAATGCCGAGTGGGGCGATGTTTATAAACATCTTCATCAGAAAATTGACCTTCACTGGGCATGGGATAAGCAGAATCTGGGTAAGTCCCTGTACGACAATTTTGGTTATGAAGGGGTGTTTGTTATCTCAGCGGAAGGGACCACGTGTTACAGCGTGCTTGACGGGAAACTGAAACGTGAAGAACTGGAAAGTTGGTTAGATAAACCCACGAAAGCGCGTTTACTCCATGAGCTTGGCCTGAAAAATGGATTGCCGATCTCCATGCTCACGCTTATCCATTCCGTCCCCGCCATTGTTTCAGCCGAATGGATAACAACGGGCGATGATCCGAGTGTACAACCCTCACCGGGTAAGCCGTCAGTCATGGTCTTTATTGATAAATTAACGGCTAAAAAACTGCTGACGATTGGGCAGGATGCCGGAATAAATAATGTACGCGCTTCCATTAATAAAGAGAATGCTCAGGCAAATAACCAGACGGCATTTACTCTGCGCACCCAAAATGGTGATGTGGACATTATCTGGGACAGTGAAAACCCCGGTCAGGCGTTGATCATCTATTTTCTGCCGTTAATGATCCTGTCAGTACTTTTGACAATTTCGATGATGGTCATCCTCATGCGCCATATTATGCACAAGGCGAGAATGCATGACGAAAATACGTTTCTGCTTGAACAGGCAAGATTGAATCTTATCACGAGCGAAAAACGCTTCCGGGACGTCAGTGAAACCACCAGCGACTGGTTCTGGGAAACCGATTTATCGTTAAAAATAACATGGCTGTCCGGCCGTTTTTCCACCGTCACAGGATACGATCAGAGTCAATGGATCGGTCGCCGGTTGGATGAACTCTTTCCTTCGACCAGAGGCAGTTTTAATAAGCCTGTAACGGGCCCTGCGTTAACAGGGCGCTTCGAATTTAAGAACTGCCCTTATACGAACTATCAACATGCCACCGCGTATTGCACGCTGCTGGCTAAATTTTCGACTCAGCCGGATGGCACTGTTGTATTGCGCGGCGCGGCAACCGACGTTTCTCTGGAAGTGGAGGCCACAAAACGCGTGGAGTTCCTGTCACGGCATGACGAATTAACAGGCCTCCCGAACCGGTACCATATTAAGGAGTTTCTGGCGGGCCAGTTAGCGAAAGAAGGCGTTAATAATTACCCCTTCGCCATGATTTGCCTGGATTTAGACAAGTTTAAACCCGTCAATGATATTTTTGGCCATTCCACGGGGGATGCACTGCTTGGCGAGGTCGCCTCGCGTCTTAAACATTGTGTTCGTGGCGGGGATTTTGTCGCCCGACAGGGGGGCGATGAATTTATGCTGCTCCTCGGCAACATCAGTCAAAAAGAGCAGATCGAAGAGGTGTGTCAACGTATCGTGGAAGAACTCAACCGTCCTTTCACCATTGATGGCAACGATGTGGCAATAGGCGTCAGCATGGGGATTGCAATGGCGCCACTGGACAGCAGCAGCGCAAACGATCTTTTACGCTTTGCGGATATTGCCCTTTATCAGGCGAAACAATCGGGTAGAAACCGATGGGTTTATTATCGCCCGGATATGTCGGAAAAGCTGACTGAACGCAGAAAACTGGAATTAGAGCTCAGAACTGCGATTCGCGAGGACCAGCTCTCTCTGGTATATCAGCCGCGTTATAACCTCCGATATTCTAAAATCGAGGCCGTGGAAGCCCTGGTTCGTTGGCAGCACCCGGAACGCGGAAACATGATGCCCGATCAGTTTATCCCGCAGGCTGAAGAAACCGGGCTTATTATTAGTCTCAGCAACTGGGTTATTCGCAAAGCGTGTCTGGATGCGCAAGCGTTCTTGCCAGGATTATCGGTATCGGTCAATATTTCTGCGATTGAATTCCAGGCAAGCGATCTCGCCGAAAGGATTAAAGATATTCTTCATGACACCGGGCTCGAAGCCCAGCGGCTGGAAATTGAAGTGACGGAGAATGTCACGCTTTCCGATCCAGAAAAAACTCTGCAGACCATGAAGGCCCTCAAAAAAATGGGCGTTCGCATTCTGATTGATGATTTCGGTACTGGCTACGCCTCGCTGAGCTATCTGCGGAAGTTTCAGTTTGATGGGCTCAAGCTCGACAAAAGCTTTATTTTTACGTTAGGCGATTCACCGCAGAACCAGGCTGTCGTTGAGAAAATTATCGATCTGGGCAAGGCCTATTCGATGGACATCACCGCAGAAGGGGTGGAAACCCTCGAACAGCTCACTTTCCTCATGAAAAATAAGTGCGATGAAGTGCAGGGGTACTTACTCGGGAAACCGTCTGCCATTGCGGACTTAAATTTAAACGCAGCGGTATTAAGTGCATATAGCCTGGGCCATACAATGAATTGATAGTATTGAACAACCCGCGTGACGCTGATTGTCAAAAATACCCGCTATACTACATTTTCATTTTTTCAGGCGATAACAGACAAAGGCAGGAAGTATGTCTCTTCGTTCGCTGCGGGCATTATGCCTGACCAGTTTTTTTATTGCGGATGTTCGCGATGGCCTCGGGCCATTTCTCGGTATTTTTCTGACCGAGCGTCACTGGTCCCCGGACAATATCGGCATACTGATGACGGCCGGTGGGCTGGCAGGATTACTGGCCACGCTACCGGCAGGATTTATTACTGACACTTCCAGGAACAAACGTGCCGTGCTGGCGCTGCTCTGCCTGTTGATCACCCTGAGCACGCTTCTGCTCTGGTTTAGCCAACAGAGCAGCGTGGTCGCCGTTTCGCAAATTATCACCGGTATTTGTGCGGCATTTGTCGGGCCGTTGATCACCGGCATTACGCTGGGGCTGACCGGCCAGAACGGCTTCAGCGCTCAGATGGGCAGAAATGAAGCGTTCAATCACGGCGGCAACTTTGTCACCGCACTGATGGCAGGCGGCATTGCCTGGTACTGGGGCGTCGGCGGGATTTTCCTGCTGATGACCTGTACAACGCTGCTTACGCTCTGTGCGCTGCTGGCCATTCGCAACGGCGATATCGACAACAATGCCGCGCGGGGGCTGGCATCTTCAGCGAGCGTGCCGGTTCCCGGCTTTGCGGTGCTGATGAAAAACCGGGCGCTGTTTGTGACCGGACTGACGCTTCTGCTGTTCCACCTGGCGAATGCCGCGCTGCTGCCGATGCTGAGCATGCGGGTTGCAGCGGCACCCGCCTCGATCAACCCCGGTTTGTATGCGGCGGGTACCGTCATCATCTCACAGGCCGTGATGATCCCCGTCGCCATCTGGGTCGCACGCCGGATAGAACACTACGGCTACTGGCGGTTAATTATGCTGGCGCTGTTGGTGATGCCGGTACGCGCGGCGCTGGCGGCAAGTACGGACGCACCGTTCATGATGATCCCGGTACAAATTCTCGACGGTCTGGCCGCCGGCATTTTGGGGGTCGTGGTACCGTCGTTTATCGTGGTGCTGCTGCGCGGAAGCGGGCACGTCAATGCCGGGCAGAGTGTCGTGATGTTGATGCAGGGTGTGGGGGCATCCATGAGTCCGGCGCTAACCGGTACGATCGCCGGGCATTACTCGTTTGCGACGGCATTCAGTGTATTAAGCGCGATTGCGCTGGTGGGCGTACTGCTGTGGTGGCGTTTTGCCCACCGAAGCTGGGAAACGAACGTGCCGGGTGAAGTGTAGACGCCACCCGGCGTGGGATTTAAGCCAGTTCGTTAGGGCAGGTTTCACCTTTTTCCAGCTGCTGCAAATTCCCGAGCGTCGTTTCCGAGATGCTGATCAGCGCTTCGGCGGTCAGAAACGCCTGGTGTCCGGTAAACAGCACGTTATGGCAGGCGGAGAGGCGACGGAAGACGTCGTCCTGGATCACGTCATTCGACTTGTCTTCAAAGAACAGATCGCGTTCGTTCTCATAAACGTCCATCCCCAGTGCGCCAATTTTCTGGGTTTTCAGCGCTTCGATAGCGGCCTGAGAGTCAATCAGCCCGCCGCGGCTGGTGTTGATGATCATTACGCCGTCTTTCATCTGGTCGAATGCCGCCTGGTTAAGCAGGTGGTAGTTTTCCGGCGTCAGCGGGCAGTGCAGGGAGATGACGTCAGACTGCGAGAACAGGGTTGGCAGGTCAACGTACTCCACGCCCAGATCCAGCGCAGCCGCGCTTGGGTACGGATCAAACGCCAGCAGACGCATGCCAAAGCCTTTCAGAATGCGCAGGGCGGCGACGCCAATTTTACCGGTCCCGATCACGCCAGCGGTTTTGCCGTACATAGTAAAGCCGGTCAGGCCTTCCAGCGAGAAGTTGGCGTCACGGGTACGCTGATAAGCGCGGTGAATACGACGGTTGAGGGACATCATCATGCCAATCGCATGTTCCGCCACCGCTTCCGGGGAGTACGCCGGCACGCGAACCACCTTCAGACCCAGCTCTTTGGCGGCATCGAGATCCACATTATTAAAGCCCGCACAGCGCAGGGCGATGTATTTCACCCCCTGTTTTTTCAACTCCTCCAGCACCGGACGACTGCCGTCATCGTTGACAAAAATGCAGACACCTTCACACCCGTGCGCCGTTTTGGCGGTTTTTTCGGACAGCAGAAAGTCGAAAAATTCAAGCTCAAACCCGTAAGCCTCGTTAACATGTTGCAGATACTTTTTGTCGTACTGCTTTGTGCTATATACCGCGAGTTTCATAAGACTTTCTCCAGTGATTTTGCATTCACGTTAGCATGATTAAAATTATCTTACAATTTATAAAATATTATTGAATTCAATAAGTTCTGTTAATTATTCTAGAGCATCTATCCTTAAAAATGGCATTTCCTTCAACTGACTGGCCAAACATGCGACAATGATCGGCACTGCCGGCTTAATTTTTTCGCTAAATCAGGATATTAACTGCCCATGAAGGGTAAATACAAAGCCGCACTTGCGCTTTTACTGCTGTTCATATTGTTGCCGCTGACGCTGCTGATGACGCTCGCCCAGTGGGTACCGACGCTCGCCGGGATCTGGCTACCCGTCGGGACGCGCATCGCGTTCGAAGAGAGCCCGAAGCTCACTCGTCACGCGTTGGTGATCCCCGACCTCCGCTATCTGGTGGAAGATTGCGAGATAGCCCGCATCGATAACGTGACGCTGTCACATCCCAGCCGCTGGAAGCTGGATATCGGCACGCTCGATCTCAACGCCGTCTGTCTGAGCAAGATTCCCCAGTCCGCACCGTCAACGGTTGCCCCGAAAACGCTGGCCCAGTGGCAGGCGGTATTACCGAATACCTGGCTTACCGTTCACCGTCTGACGCTTTCACCCTGGCAGCAGTGGCAGGGGGAACTTAACGCATCGCTGACCCCGGCAAGGCAGGAGATCGCCTATAAAGGCGAGCAGGTCAGCATTAAGGGGACACTTCGCGGGCAGACGCTCTCTGTTACCCAGTTCGATGTGCAGCTTCCTGACCAGCCGCAGCCCGTTAAGCTGGTGGGCGAGTTCACGCTGCCGCTGGTGCCGGATGGCGTGCCGGTGAAGGGCCACGCGGTGGCGACCTTTAACGTTCCACAGCTAACGTCCCTGGTCGATGCCGATCTGGACTGGAAAGACAATCAGGGGCAACTGGTGGTGATGGCGCGGGATAACCCCGAACCGCTCCTTGACCTGCCGTGGCAGATCACCGCGGAGCAGCTGAACATCAGCGACGGACGCTGGAACTGGGCGCTCTCCGGCATGCCGCTGAGCGGACGCGTTTCGCTTCGTGCCGACAACTGGCAGCAGGGGCTGGAGAAGGCCACCCTGACCGGTCGACTGAATGTGCTGACCCACGGCGACGCCGGGAAAGGCAACGCGGTACTGAATATTGGGCCCGGCAGGCTCAGCATGGAAAACAGCGACATGCCGCTGCACCTGAGCGGTGAGGCGAAACAGAACGATCTTATTCTTTACGCCCGGCTGCCGGCAAAACTGACCGGCAGCCTGTATGAACCGCAGCTCGCCTTTGAGCCTGGCGCGCTGCTCCGCTCGCGCGGGCGCATCATTGACTCGCTCGATATCGATGAAATCCGCTGGCCGCTGGCGGGCGTGAAGCTCACGCAAAAGGGCGTGGACGGCCGTTTACAGGCTATTCTGCGCGCCCATGAAAACGAAATGGGGGATTTTGAGCTCCACCTCGACGGTCAGGCAAACGACTTTTTACCTGACAATGGCCTGTGGCAGTGGCGCTACTGGGGGAAAGGCGGCTTTACGCCGATGCATGCCCGCTGGGATGTCGCCGGGAAAGGCGAGTGGCGCGACAACCTTATCGAACTGACGGCGCTCTCCACCGGTTTTGACAAGCTTCAGTACGGCACGATGGAGGTCAGCAAGCCACGCATGGTGCTGGACCAACCGGTGCGCTGGTTCCGTGACCCCGAAAAACCGACCTTCAGCGGCGCGCTGTCGCTCAATGCCGGGCAGACCCGTTTCTCCGGCGGCAGCGTGTTGCCGCCGTCGGTTCTGACCTTCAGCGTCGACGGTACCGATCCGACGATTTTCCAGTTCAAAGGCGATCTTCGTGCGGACAACATCGGTCCGGTACAGGTCAACGGCCGCTGGGACGGGGAGCGTCTTCGCGGGCAGGCCTGGTGGCCAAAACAGTCGCTCACCGTTTTCCAGCCGCTGATCCCGCCAGACTGGAAAATGACCCTGCGCGACGGGGAGCTCTATGCCCAGGTTGCCTTCTCGGCGGCGGCCGATCAGGGTTTTGAGGCCGGCGGGCACGGCGTGCTGAAGTCCGGCAGCGCCTGGATGCCGGATAACCAGATTAACGGCGTCGATTTTGTGCTGCCGTTCCGCTTCAGCGAAGGGACCTGGTCGTTGGGAACCCGCGGACCGGTGACGTTGCGCATTGCCGAAGTGGAAAACCTGGTAACCGCGCGCAACATTACCGCGGATTTGCAGGGGGACTATCCCTGGACCGAGGACAATCCGCTGCTGCTCACCAACGTAAAGGTGGAAACCCTCGGTGGGAAGATCACCATGCAGCAGTTGCGGATGCCGCAGCACGATCCGGCCCTGCTGCGTGTGGACAATATCTCCTCCAGCGAGCTGATTAGTGCCGTCAATCCGAAACAGTTTGCCATGTCTGGCCCGGTCAGCGGAGCGCTGCCGTTCTGGCTGGACAATGAAAAGTGGATCATTAAAGATGGCTGGCTGACCAACCCTGGCCCCATGACGCTGCGCATCGACAAAGATACGGCAGACGCCATCGTTAAAGATAATATGGTGGCGGGTGCTGCGATTAACTGGCTCCGCTATATGGAAATTTCACGTTCGTGGACGAGAATCAATTTAGATAACCTGGGTGAATTAACCATGCAGGCGACCATCAAGGGGACCAGCCGCGTGGAGGGCAAAAGCAGCTCCGTCAATCTGAACTATACCCATGACGAGAATGTCTTTACCCTCTGGCGCAGCCTGCGTTTTGGCGACAACCTGCAAACCTGGTTTGAGCAACATACGGCGATACCTGCGCCCCGCAGTTCGACTGGCAAGGAAAGTGAGGAACAACAATGAAAACAAGGGCTGGTGTGCTCACCGTTGCCGCTGCCGCACTACTGACTGGCTGTACGCCGCGTATTGAAGTCGCCGCGCCAAAAGAGCCGATTACCATCAATATGAACGTCAAAATCGAACATGAGATCCATATAAAAGTCGATAAAGACGTTGAAAATCTGCTGAAATCGCGCAGCGATCTGTTCTGAGGATGCTATGAAACGATTAGCTCTGATTTTACTGGCATTAGGGATGAACGTGCAGGCGGCTGCGCTGACCTTAAACGACGCCCGGGCGCAGGGCCGGGTGGGGGAAACCCTCAGCGGCTATCTGGCCCCGATTCAACAGGACGCGGAAACTTTGGCACTGGTCAGCCGCATCAACGCGGCCCGCACGGAAAACTACCAGAAACTGGCGGACAGCAACAATCTGCCGGTGGATGAAGTGGCGAAAATGGCAGGTCAAAAGCTGGTTGCCCGCGCGCAGCCGGGCGAGTACGTGAAGGGCATTAACGGAAAGTGGCTCAGAAAGTAACTAACGGTAGCGCCTGCGGTATTCACCCGGTGAGACGCCAAAACGCTGCTTAAAGGCCGTTGAAAAATGGCTATGGTCGGTGAACCCCCAGCTGTAGCCAATTCCCGCCAGCTTTTCATCATCTCCGGCGGAGCGTAGCACCTGCGCGCAGAGATCCAGACGACGGTTTTTAATGTACTGCGCCACCACCAGCCCTTTCTCGGCAAACATGCGGTAGAGGCTGCGCACGGACATTCCGCTTTCGGCGGCAATCCATTCCGGACGCAGAGAGTCAGACTGAATGTTGTCGTCGATCAGCGCCACCACCTGCCGGAACTGACGTTCCTTACGCGGCTGAATCAACTCGCGCTGCTGGAATGCGGGGCGCAGCAGGCAGACCATCGCTTCAAGCGCCGCTTCACTTTCCCGGTCGCTCAGGTCGGCATTACACATACTCTCCATCAACAGACGATGGCTTAACTGTACCGTCGGCAACGAACGGGAGAGCGTCAGCGCGCAGCTGATCTCCTGAAACCGGCACTGCTGCTCAATGATCTGACGGGGCACCAGCAGCGAAATCTGGCGGGATTTTTCCTGCCAGTGAATTGAGCACGGGCGCGATGCGTCAATCAGCGTAATATCCCCGGTTCTCAGCACAGAGCGGCGATCGTCCTGCTCGATTTGCGCGCTGCCTTCAAGCTGAAACACGGTATAGAACCAGGCATCGTTACTGTCTTTAATCTCCTGGCGGGAGCGGAACAGGGTAACGCCGCCAGCGGTCACGGTACTGAGCTTCAGGCTGCGCGCATAGCTGGTCTCCAGTTCACCGAAGAATTTTCCCTCCAGAGGACGCGCGTTGAAACGCCCGCAAACCTGGTTAATTTGCGCCAGCCACTGCTGATACTGTTCCTGCTCGCTTGCACACGCCATCGTTTTTCTCACTGCACTGTCAACGTTTACGCATTGTTGCATTTGTGTTGCATTTTGTCAGAGCTCTGAGGCTGACTATAGGAAAGAACACTCACCGGGGACAGCGCTATAAGACGGAATTATCACGATTTGCGGAGCCTGTCACAGGTGGCAAAGCGAATGTCACAGAGACAAAAGCGGGAATGCGAAACCCCTCTTAGACTGGATAAACACCCTGCGAATAATAACGAAGGAGTATCCTATGTCTGAATCACAGGTGGCTATTCAGCCTGCCGTGCAGCAATTTTTAGACCGACATCATGGCCTGTGGATTGAAGGGCGTCAGGCCGCGTCGGACAGTGAAAAACGGCTCAATGTCTATAACCCGGCCACGGGCGAGGTGATAGCCTCGACTGCCGATGCCAGCGTCGATGACGTTGACCGCGCCGTGATGTCCGGCTGGCGCGCTTTTGTCGCCCGCAGCTGGGCCGGAAAATTACCGGCGGAGCGCGAGCGGATCCTGCTCCATTTCGCCGATCTGGTGGAACAGCACAGCGAGGAGCTGGCCCAGCTTGAAACGCTGGAGCAGGGCAAGTCCATCAACATTTCCCGCGCCTTTGAAGTCGGCTGTACCCTCAACTGGATGCGCTATACCGCCGGGCTGACCACTAAAATTGCGGGGAAAACCCTCGACCTCTCCATTCCGCTGCCGCAGGGCGCACGCTACCAGGCGTGGACGCGCAAAGAGCCGGTTGGCGTGGTAGCCGGGATTGTCCCGTGGAACTTCCCGCTGATGATCGGGATGTGGAAAGTGATGCCTGCCCTGGCGGCGGGGTGTTCTATCGTCATTAAACCGTCGGAAACCACGCCGCTGACCATGCTGCGCGTGGCGGAACTGGCCAGCGAAGCGGGGATCCCGGACGGGGTATTCAATGTGGTAACCGGCAGCGGCGCGGTGTGTGGCGCAGCGCTGACCGCGCATCCGCATATTGCCAAGGTCAGTTTCACTGGCTCAACGGCGACCGGCAAGCAGATTGCCCGCACGGCGGCGGACACGCTAACCGGGGTGACGCTGGAACTGGGGGGCAAAAACCCGGCCATTGTGCTGAAGGATGCCGACCCGGCCTGGGTGATCGAAGGCCTGATGACCGGCAGCTTCCTGAACCAGGGGCAGGTCTGCGCGGCAAGTTCCCGTATCTACATTGAGGCGCCGCTCTTCGACACGCTGGTCAGCGGTTTTGAGCAGGCGGTGAAATCCCTGAGCGTTGGGCCGGGCATGTCGCCGGAGGCGTTTATCAACCCGCTGGTGTCGCGCGCGCATTGCGACAAGGTGCAAACCTTCCTTGATGAAGCGAAAACTCGCCAGGCGGAGCTGATCGTCGGCAACCGAGGCCCGGAAGGCAAAGGCTATTACGTTTCGCCTACGCTGGTGGTAAACCCGGACGCCGGGCTGCGCTTGACCCGCGAAGAGGTGTTCGGCCCGGTGGTCAACCTGGTGCGCGTCTCCGACGGGGAAGAGGCGCTCCAGCTGGCAAACGACACCGAATATGGCCTGACGGCCAGCGTCTGGACGCAGAATATCAGCAAGGCGCTGGAGTATACCGACAGACTGCAGGCGGGCACTGTTTGGGTAAACAGCCACACGCTGATTGACGCCAACCTGCCGTTCGGCGGGATGAAGCAGTCCGGCACTGGACGCGACTTTGGCCCGGACTGGCTGGACGGTTGGTGCGAAACCAAATCGGTGTGCGTGCGCTACTAGTAAAAGCAAAAGGCAACCGGGAGGTTGCCTTTTTAGTGTTTGTTCCCTCTCCCGTGGGAGAGGGTCAGGGTGAGGGCATCAGGCCGCACCGGGCTTTATCACCGTGACCACCGATCCCGCCCGGCCTCTTTCGCCCGGTACAGCGCCGCGTCGGCGCGGGCGATGATTTCGGTGCCGGCTAGCCCCTCCGCCATACTCGTAATCCCCATGCTCACCGTGACATGGTCGCTGACCGCTGAGGCACCGTGCGGGATGGCCTCTGCGCGCAGGCCGTCCTGAATACGCAGGGCAACCTTTTCCGCGATGGCTTCAGGGCAATTAAACAGAATCACCAGAAACTCTTCGCCGCCGTAGCGAGAGACCACATCCTCAGGTGTGCGCACCGACTGCTTCAGCACCCGCGCTACGCGCGTCAGACATTCGTCACCCGCCTGGTGCCCGTAGGTATCGTTGTAGCGCTTGAAATAGTCGATATCCAGCATGATCACCGAGAAGGTTTTTTTCTGCTCAACGGCGTTTTCCAGCACCACTTCCATTTTCCGGCGGTTGGCGGTTTTGGTTAACGGATCCTGATGCGCCAGTGCGTCCAGCCGGGAAATCAGCAGCTGATTTTGCTGGTTGCGTCGCCAGGCTTCGTCAAACCAGCTCAACAGGATGAAACGCCCGCAGATCAGGATCAGCGTAAACACGCTCCAGATGATGACGAAGTGAAGGTTGAGACCGTCATTGAGCCTCCAGCTAGCAATCAGCAGGGTGATCCAGAGCGGAAGTTCAAAGGCGAGCAACCCCTCGGGGTAAAAGTAGAGCGCCGTCAAACCGGCGAGTAACAGAATGACGCACAGCGGCCAGACATGGGGCAGCAGCAGCTGGGTCACAAACCAGAAACAGGCGACTGACCAGATGGCGCTACAGAAAAACAGCACCACGCTGATACCGGCGATACGTCGCCATGCCATCAGGACCAGTGCCGCAGAGAGGATAATAATGCCGAGCATTGAGGCATCGACCATTTTTGTCAGATGCGGAGAGGTCGGATAAAGGGGATCGCCGGGCTTAAGCAGGACGTGTCGCAGCAGGATCATTACCGCGAAACTGACGTTGACGAAGGCCAGCCACGGCAGGTTTTTCGCCAGGCCATGCATGACCATGGCATGGCGTGTCGGCCAGGTCGCCCGTTCGAGGGGCGGTTTTTTTCTTTTTTCCATAAAATCCTTTCCCGTCCGGGGGATAAATCATGCGGCTGAGATATCAGTAACTATAAGCAAGCCTGGACGATCCTCAAATGTTGCGGCAAAAAAAAGCCGGGCAATTGCCCGGCGGGGGAGTTATTTATTGTCTTTTTTCTTGCCGAGCGTTGGCGTCTCGTCGAAGAAGTTCCACGGTTTAAGCAGGGTATGAACCCATTCCGTCGGCATGATCGGCCACTCCTCTGCGCGCGCCACGTGGGTGGTGCCGGTGGTCATCCAGACCACGTCATCCTGGTCGTTGAGCGACTCGTTATCTTTGCTGTACTGTCCCAGGCCCGTGTCGTGGATCGAGCGGTTAGGGAATTTTCCTTCCGGGTAGAGCTCATCCGGGTGGTAGCGGGTCACCCACAGCTGTTTATCCATAAAGCTCAGGCGATGGTAAATCCACTCGTCCGGGGCAAACTTCGCGCCGGTCGCCACCGGGTGCGTACCGCCCGCGTAAGGGATTACCTGATACGAGACCGGGTTGCCCATGCGGTTCTCTTTGCGGGTGTTGCTCAGCAGGCGAATAGTGCCTGGATCGAATTTCTGCGCCGCCTGCTGCTCGGTATCAATATCATACTGATTGATCTGCATGGTGCTGGTGCGCGGGCCGCCGGCGGTATTCGGTTTCACTTCCGGAACCATGGCCACCAGCTTGTTGTTGATGCCATCCACATCCATATCCAGGCGGAAGTTATAGATGTGCTGGTGCGTGGTGCCCACGATGTTGTGATCGATCAGCGTGCCGTAACGGGTGTCGTCTTTGGCGGTGGCATCGTGCATGGTTTTCGCCTGCACGCCTTTCACTGCTTCGATTCCTGTCGCGCCAGCGTCAATGCCGATGGTGCCATTTTCATGGAACACCCAGTCGAAAATGTAATCGTAGTTGCCAACGGTGCTCACCCAGCGCACCACCAGCTCGCGGCGCTCGGTGCTGACGTTAGGCTGGCCCATCTCCTGATGCTTGTATTCCGGCCCGGCGTAGCGTTCGAAAATGGCGATCGCGCGTGGGATCTCCATCGGCGCGCCGGTGTAATCCGGGATGGTTTCATTGAGCATCACAGCGTTGGATGGGACGTCTTTCCCGCGCACCAGCGGGGAGGTCAGGGTGCCCATACCGTAGTCGCCGGAGTCGAGATAGGCTTTAAAGTACCAGCCCACGTCCGGGTCGCCATACGGGACGATCATCCCGCCTAAGGAGCCCTGATACATAATCTGGCGTTTTTTGCCGTTGTCGTTATAGGTCACGGTCGAAATCATCGGGCCGACGCGGGAGTCGAGGCTCAGGTGGAAATCCCAGTTCTGCCAGTGAACCCTGTCGCCGGTAATGGTGTAGTTTTTGCCTTCCGGTTCAGTAATGTTGAGCGGCTTTTTCGGCGTCTCTACCCGGTCGCGGCCATCATAGGGGCGCGGGGTCATGGGCACCGGGATCACGGCGCCTTCTTCAATTTTCTGGATTTTTTTCTGCTCAAGATCCACCACGGCCACCAGGTTCTCAATCGGGTGCGCCCAGTAGTTGCCGTCGCCGACATCGAGATAGCTCACCACTTTCAGCAGGCGATCTTCCTGCTTCAGGCCATCTTTACCGTCGAAATAGCCCACGGTAAGCGGCGTGGTGATCACTTTTTTGGTGTCGGTAATGCCGTGTTTTTTCAGCACCTCAGCAAACTCGGTGCTCTCGTTGATGATCTGCTGCACCGCGGTGAAATCATCCAGCAGCACCATACCGTGCGCGTCTTTCACCGGTTCCCAGCGCAGGATTTTTTTATCCTTCAGATCCACCACGCTTTCGATAACGTGCTTTCCATCCAGCATCACGATCTTCGCCTGGCGGGGGGCATCCACTGGCGTGCCGTTAAGCACAAAGTCCCACACTTTGGCTTTCTCTGGCTCAGCGAGGGCAATCTGGGTAAAGCGGGTATTGGGTTTAAAATCCGCTGAGGTTTTCACAATCTCGACGGCCTGCTTAATTTCGTCCGCCGTTAGCGCGTTTAGCGGGTGAGGGCTTTTTTCAACCTGGAAGGTCTGGTCAAGACCGGACTGGAAAACATCGTTGATGAAGCTGTCTGAAATAAAGGCTTTCTTGCCTTTCATCACCACCGGCACCTCAAGCTTGAGGGTTTTGCCGTTGACGATGGCGGTTTTGGCACCCGGTTTGACCTTCACAAAGGCACCGTCTTTCGCAATGGTAAACATCTGTGCGTAATCATCCCACTGAACGTCCGCGCCGAAGTCCTGTAGCGTTTTGTCCATCGGGACCATATGCGCCTCACTGCCGTGGGCGAAAACAGGGGATTGCCAGGCGCAACACAGCGCAACGGCCATGGCCAGTGCCGTTCTACGGGCAGAAAAAGAAGAATTGCTTCCCATCGTAGACCTCATCTTGTTGTGTTTTTAGGGTTTATTGTGTTGTGACAGCCTTATCCTGACAGGCCCATGAGAAAAGCGTTTGCCTGCATCTGCCAGATTATTTGTCAGCTTTGCCAGGTTAAAAAAAGAGCGGGGATACATCACATGCCGGACCATTTCCTCTCCCCACAAATGATGTCAGCACAGGCAACCCCCTCTCCCTTGAGGGAGAGGGCTGGGGTGAGGGGGAACATACGGCTGTAGTGGTCATTCCGTTCACTTTATATTTCTTGCTACTCTGTAACTGCATGACCTGTGAACGTGCCAGGGTGGCTCAATCGCCACCACCCTGGCGACCCGGGCTCCCGGCGGTAAATCGCCGCTTCGCGGTGCCCTCAGCTTATTCCTTCAGGCTATCGGGTCGGGCATGAGCCTGCATCCCTGCAGGCCACG
>NZ_RXRN01000014.1:0-126005 GCF_003986875.1 Enterobacter sp. WCHEn090032 | reverse complement strand
TTTACCCGTCTGTTGACGGGTAACTGAAGTGACTTTAAACATACAAGGGCATCAGACCGCACACTACCCACCCTCGAAAAACCCATTCCAAATCACATTTAAGGGTCGATCTTTGACCTCAACTTCTCTATAATCTTGCGACCCCACGTTACGAGAAGGTTTTTTTCCCGAAACTTTCTATGTGTCGGCATGAGCTATTCGAAGGGGTAGGTTTGCCGGACTTTGTCGTGTGAACCTCAACTGACTAAACGTTTGGGTGTTCACCAACGTGTAACTTATTATTTGGGTAAGCTTTTAATGAAAACTTTTACAGCTAAACCAGAAACCGTACAGCGCGACTGGTATGTTGTTGACGCGACCGGTAAAACTCTGGGCCGTCTGGCTACTGAACTGGCTCGTCGCCTGCGCGGTAAGCATAAAGCGGAATACACTCCGCACGTTGATACCGGTGATTACATCATCGTTCTGAACGCTGATAAAGTTGCTGTAACCGGCAACAAGCGTACTGACAAAATGTACTACCACCACACCGGCCACATCGGTGGTATCAAAGAAGCGACCTTTGAAGAGATGATTGCCCGCCGTCCTGAGCGTGTGATTGAAATCGCGGTTAAAGGCATGCTGCCAAAAGGCCCGCTGGGTCGTGCTATGTTCCGTAAACTGAAAGTTTACGCAGGCAACGAGCACAACCACGCGGCACAGCAACCGCAAGTTCTTGACATCTAATCGGGATTATAGGCAATGGCTGAAAATCAATACTACGGCACTGGTCGCCGCAAAAGTTCCGCAGCTCGCGTTTTCATCAAACCGGGCAGTGGTAAAATCGTTATCAACCAGCGTTCTCTGGAACAGTACTTCGGTCGCGAAACTGCCCGCATGGTAGTTCGCCAGCCGCTGGAACTGGTTGATATGGTAGAAAAACTGGATCTGTACATCACTGTTAAAGGTGGTGGTATCTCCGGTCAGGCAGGTGCGATCCGTCACGGTATCACCCGCGCTCTGATGGAGTACGACGAATCCCTGCGTTCTGAACTGCGTAAAGCTGGCTTCGTTACTCGTGACGCTCGTCAGGTTGAACGTAAGAAAGTGGGTCTGCGTAAAGCACGTCGTCGTCCACAGTTCTCCAAACGTTAATCCATTCTGCTTGCGCAGAACGATTGGCGAAAAACCCGCTTCGGCGGGTTTTTTTATGGATAATGCGCAGGTTATCCACAATATCAATGCATATATCTTCTCTTTTTCCACATTTCCAGAATCCCCTCACCACAAAGCCATCAAAATCTGGTAAACTATCATCCAATTTTCTGCCCAAATATCGGTGAATACTCGCTTTTTGTTCGATTCTTGAACAATGTGTTTTCTCTGGGATGGGCGATACAACATCTGGCTGGCCCCTGTTGGGCCGGTAGCAGTAAAAATTCTGAATATACCTGGAGGTTTTCATGGCTGTCGCTGCCAACAAACGTTCGGTAATGACGCTGTTTTCTGGTCCTACTGACATTTATAGCCATCAGGTTCGTATCGTGCTGGCCGAGAAGGGTGTCAGTTTTGAGATCGAGCATGTGGAAAAGGATAACCCGCCTCAGGATCTGATCGATCTCAACCCGAGCCAAAGCGTACCGACGCTGGTGGATCGCGAGCTGACCCTGTGGGAATCCCGTATCATTATGGAATATCTGGATGAGCGTTTCCCGCATCCGCCGCTGATGCCTGTTTACCCTGTCGCGCGTGGTGAAAGCCGCCTGTACATGCAGCGTATCGAGAAAGACTGGTACTCGCTGATGAACGTGATTACCAGCGGTTCCGCTGCGGAAGCTGACGCTGCGCGTAAGCAACTGCGTGAAGAGCTTCTGGCTATCGCTCCTGTGTTTGGCCAGAAACCGTTCTTCCTGAGCGATGAGTTCAGCCTGGTGGATTGCTACCTGGCGCCGCTGTTGTGGCGTCTGCCAACCCTGGGTGTTGAATTCAGCGGCCCTGGCGCCAAAGAGCTGAAGGGCTACATGACTCGCGTCTTTGAACGCGACTCTTTCCTGGCATCTTTAACTGAACCGGAACGTGAAATGCGTCTCGGCCGAGGCTAATGACTGTGGAAATGTCACAACTCACCCCACGCCGTCCGTATCTGCTGCGCGCCTTCTATGAATGGCTGCTGGATAACCAGCTCACGCCGCACCTGGTAGTGGATGTGACGTTGCCGGGCGTGCTGGTTCCGATGGAATACGCACGCGACGGACAGATCGTGCTGAATATTGCGCCGCGAGCAGTGGGAAACCTGGAACTGGCCAACGACGAAGTCCGCTTTAACGCGCGTTTCGGTGGTGTGCCGCGTCAGGTATCGGTGCCGCTGGCTGCCGTGCTGGCTATCTATGCGCGTGAAAACGGTGCGGGTACCATGTTCGAGCCGGAAGCGGCTTACGATGAAGACGTTGCCAGCCTGAATGATGACGATACCGCCGGGGAGCGTGAAAGCGACACGGTCATGTCCGTTATTGACGGTGACAAACCCGATCACCAGGATGATAACGATCCGGATGACGATCCGCCACCGCGCGGGGGGCGTCCTGCTCTCAGAGTAGTAAAATAACGGATTCATCCCTTATAAAATCCAGCCCTCGTCAGTCGGCTGGATTTTTTTGTTATCGATGTAAATATTTGGTTGCATGCTGAAAGGATATTTTTACCCTGTATAGGTTTGTTTGAAATTAAGACAGTGCAATGCATTATTCCAAATGAATGAGAGTTTTGAAAAAGAGTGCATTCGTAATCACTTAATGCAAGCAATATTCATGGTGAATATAAATGGCCTGTAAAAGTGTTGAATCGCCTGTTTTATCAAACTCATTTATAAATTTAGTAAATCTAAAAAGAATAATTAATAAACCTGATTTGCATGTATTTAGGATTTCTATATTATCGCGACATGCTTTCTGCATACGGGGATGATAGCGACAAACAGGGATTGTTTACGTCGATATTGTATTTGCGATGACTCATAAGTTAAGGATTAACTCATGAATAAAATTCTATTGGCTGCAACATTATTCCTTTGCGTAAGTTCCTCGTTTGCCTCCGAAACCGCGATACTGAAAATTAAAGGGACGCTGACGAGCTCAGCCTGTACGCCTGAATTTAGTAATGGCGGGGTGGTTGACTATGGCAACATCCGCCTGGGTGAATTGTCATCCACCAACGTGAACCAGCTTGGACAAAGGAATATCGAACTCACGATTACCTGTACGGAAGCAACAAAAGTAGCCTGGAATCTGATAGACGATCGTGCCGATTCTAACGCGGGTTTAACCGTCTCTGCCGGGACATTTACCGGTGGGGCGCAAAGTGCGGCTAACCAGACTTACGGGCTGGGGAAAGCAGGCACGGTGAACATTGGCTCTTATGCCATGTTTATGAAAGTAAATAGCATTACAGCTGACGGAAAAACTGTCGATCCGATATATCAGCAGAATGGTTCAACAACCTGGGCTAAGAGTACTGATGGTTCAAGCCAGGGTGAAAATAGTCGCAATATTACTGTCGCATTATCGGGAAGTGTCGACCCGCTTGCTTTCCAGACAGCAACATTTCCGCTGGTAACATCTTTGGCTATTCAAAATACCACGACGCTCGGTATTACCGATGACACCCGGCTGGATGGTCAGTTGACGATAAGCCTTAAATACCTGTAATCGTTTCAAATTTAAAGTGAGTTAAATCTCGTCCAGAGATGAAATAATTTCTCTCGCCGAAGCGCCATAAACATGGAGCGTTAAGTCGTGCTTTCAAGGAATATATATATGACATACTCTAAAACTGTTTTAGTGAAAATGCTCACCGCAGCTGCGCTATTTTCTGCACAGTTTGCCGTGCATGCTGCCGGTATGGTGCCGGAAACCAGTCTGCTTATTATTGATGAAGCGACTCTCAGTGGCACCATCAACGTCAAAAATACCGATAGTCATCCGTCACTGCTGTATACCGATGTGGTGGATCTGCCTGATGATAAAGGTCTGAAGCTGGTCGCTACCCAGCCCGTTGTGCGTCTTGAACCCGGTCAGACACAGCAGCTGCGTTTCATTCTGCAAACCAGCAAACCGCTGGATGTAGAACACTATAAACGTGTGACCTTTGAAGGTATCCCACCGAAGAGCGACGATAAAAAAATCAAAATTGGCATCAATATTCGTCAGGATCTCCCTGTGCTGATTCGCCCTGCGAAGCTGGCAGTGGTAACGGATGCCTGGAAATACCTTGAATGGACGGCCTCAGGCATCTCCGTCACGGTGAAAAACCCAAGCAAGTATGTTGTGCGCCTGGCGCAGAACGTGGTGCTGCAGCCTTCTGGCATCAGCGGCTCTCTTGCTAAAACCTATATTTTGCCCGGTGAAACCATGACGGTTTCCATGGGCAAGTCCGTTAGCGGAAACACGAAAGTGAAGTTCTTCCCTGCCAGCCGCTATGGCGTTGAAGTCCCAAGCTTCATCACGGATCTGAATAAAAAATAAAGGATTATGGCGGTGCGTCAAAAAAGCCAACTTGCACTTTTTGTGCGCGCTGTGATTTATAGCGCAATTCCTCTGGTACTGTTTGATTCTACCTCTCTGTTGGCACGAGAGGTGACATTTGATACCGACATCCTCAAGTCTCGTGGCCTGGGTGCCGATCTAAACCGTTACTTTGCCGAAGCTCCGCGCTTTTTACCGGGCACGCATTCGGTTTCGGTTAAAGTGAACGGTAACGACCGTGGAACAGCCGCCGTACGCTTCAGCGAAGACGGTACGATGTGCGTTGATAACGATTTTCTGGAATTTGCGGGACTGATGCCTGTTTCCATAAAGGCGACTGAGGCCTGTCATGATCTACGCAGTGATTATGCCCAGGCCGTGATCAACCCCTTGCCAAACCAGGAGGCAGTCGAGCTGTACCTGCCTGCGGAAGCACTTAATAGCCTGAGCGCTGACGTTAAAAACTTCCAGCATGGCGGCACGGCAGGCTTGCTGAACTACTCGCTCTTCAGCACCAAAAGTGACTACAGTGGAAGCGACAGCAGCAGTCACCGCTACTCTCAGGCAAGCCTGGAGGCGGGGTTCAATACCATGGACTGGTCTCTGCGCAGCCGGTATATCCTGACGGATGATAATGGTACCCGAAACGCAGAGAGTCTCTATACCTATGCTGAACATGTCTTTGTTCCCCAGCGCCTGACCATGCAGGTAGGGGAAGTTAACGCCATGTCAGACGTACTCAGCGGCGTCCCAATAACCGGTGTGCAATTTATGCCGACCAGCGGATTGCAGAAAGAGGGCTCCGGCGTCAGCGTATCCGGTATCGCCCGGACATCACAGGCCCGCGTGGAGGTTCGGCAGAACGGACGCCTTATCTTTAACACTCTGGTTCCGGCCGGGCCGTTTACTCTGGATGATGTCCCGATGGTGCGCAATAACGTCGATCTGGACGTCACCGTTGTGGAGTCTGACGGTTCGACCAATCACTACATTGTTCCTGCCGCATCCGTAAAAGCGCAAAATCTTTCACGGCCCACCGGTTTGACCGTGTCGGCAGGTCAGGTGAGGGGTATCGACAGTGACTACAGCGATCCGCTGGTTTTCAACGTCTCCGATGGCTGGCGAATTTTCCCCTGGATGAATCTGCTTGCCTCCGGTGTGGTGGCTGAAGAGTACCAGGCTGCAGGGGCGCGCACTGAGTTTATGGTCACCGACAGCTGGAGCGTATCCACCAGCATGGCCGCCAGCAAGGCGCAGTTTGGTGACAGTGACAGCGGCATCAAAAACGAGTTACAGAGCGATTATTCCCTTACCGAGAATGTGGGGCTCTCGGGCAGCGTTGCGCACTACAACGGTGATTATCGGGAGCTGGCGGAAGCCATGGACGATGATTATCAGGGGTATGACAATAGTTATTCTGCCAATCTTCGCTGGTCGACGCCGCTGGCCGGGACATTCAGCGCGGGTTTCAGCTACAACCAGGCCGCAGAGGATGGTGAGGATTCTCGCTATTTACTGCTGTCATGGAGTAAGACTTTCAAATATGCCTCGGTCAACGTTAACTGGCAAAGCGCGGTAGGGAATACCGATGACGATCGGAATGACGATCTTTTATACATCAGCCTCAGTATTCCGTTAGGGGGAACGCAGAGTCTGAGTTCCTATATGCGCAAGCAGGGCGACAGCACCAGCTACGGTCTGGCGAACAGTGGAGCGCTGGGTGATGACACCCACTACTATATTTCCGCCGATCGTGACCAGGAATCGAAGGAAAACAGTTTTA
This sequence comes from Enterobacter sp. WCHEn090032, assembly GCF_003986875.1. Classification (NCBI taxonomy): domain Bacteria; kingdom Pseudomonadati; phylum Pseudomonadota; class Gammaproteobacteria; order Enterobacterales; family Enterobacteriaceae; genus Enterobacter; species Enterobacter sp. WCHEn090032. The sequence continues at coordinate 119,723 of NZ_RXRN01000014.1, read as the reverse complement.
ACGGCAACATCAACACAAACCTGCACTACACCCAGCTTAGCGTAGGGGGAGGGACCAGCGGCGATAACCAGCGTAACTATAGTGCGACGCTGTCTGGTGGTATTGCCATGCATAAAGAGGGGGTCACCTTCTCGCCTTATTCCATTAAGGATACCTTCGCGATTGCCAGACTGAGCGAGCCGAAAGCGGGTGTGGAGATCACCACCCCGCAAGGCACTGTCTGGACCGATCGCTGGGGGCAGGCTGTTATTCCTGGTTTGAACGAGTGGCGTAACTCGCGCATTGAAGTGGACGCCAACAAGCTTCCGCAAAGCATGACCCTGGCAAACGGCACCAAATACATTGCGGCGGCGCATGGCTCGGTGAGTGAAGTGAGCTTTAAGGTGCTGAACAGCCGCCGGGTCATGTTACGCATTAAACAGGCCGACGGTAAGCCGCTCGCCAAAGGTTTGTCCGTGGTGGATGACAAAGATAACTACGTGGTCACGGTGGTCGATGACGGGCATGTCTTCCTGAACGATGCCGATCAGGTAACGGCACTGTATGCCATTAATGATGACAACCAACGTCTGTGCAGGCTTGATTTCACACTTCCTGAAAAGCATGACGAAGACGCCTTTTATGAGGAAGTTAACGGAGTATGCCGATGAACATTCAACGTCTGGCGGCGCTAGTACTGCTTGTTTTACCGGGTCTTTCTTATGCAGAAGAGTGCCAGTTAACGCTCTCTCAGCAGGTGGTGGATTATCGCCAGATGCGGCGTGACAACATTATTTCCAGTCAGCAAAGCTGGAACAAAATGCCGGAAAAAGAGATTAACGTCAGCGTCTATTGCCCGGAAAAACAGCAGATGGCGACGCTAGTGCAGGGGGCTTCAGGCCAGAAAGGGCGTTTTCAATTTGGGCAGAACGGCGGGGTAGCGATCAAAGTCAGCAATATGACGCTTGACGGGAAAAGCTACAACGTGGGGAAAACAACCGATCAGGTGAACTTCACGCCGGAAGATGACAACGGCGCGTCGCTTTATCTTCACAATAATGAGGCGATAATCGCGGTTGAAAACGGTCAGGTACCCAGCGGCCAGCAAATGAATTTTACCGTCACTATTTTCCCTGTGCTCAACGACAACGCATTCGACCATGTCTCGGATCAAACCACGCTGGAAAGTGATTTGTCCTGGCAGCTTCTGAAGAAATAATCGAAAAAAAGCCCGGCAATCACCGGGCTATTTTTTATTACACTTCCAGGTAGTTCAGTATACCGTCTGCCGCCTTACGACCTTCGGCAATCGCCGTCACCACCAGGTCGGAACCGCGAACAATATCACCACCGGCGAAGATTTTCGGGTTGCTGGTCTGGAACGCGTTATCGCTGCCTTCAGGCGCAATAATACGGCCCTGCGAGTCCAGCTCGACGCTGTGCTTCGCCAGCCACTCCATGCTGTGCGGACGGAAACCGAACGCCATGACGACGGCATCGGCCGGGATCACGTGCTCAGAGCCCGCCACGATCTCCGCACGACGGCGGCCTTTGGCATCCGGCGCGCCCATCTCCGTGCGCGCCATCTTCACGCCGCTCACTTTACCGTTAGCATTCACTTCAATACCCAGCGGCTGGATGTTGAACTGGAACTCGACACCCTCTTCACGCGCATTTTTCACTTCGCGTTTGGAGCCTGGCATGTTCTCTTCGTCACGACGATAGGCGCAGATCACGTGTGCCGCATTCTGACGAATAGAGGTACGCACGCAGTCCATCGCGGTATCACCCCCGCCCAGCACAACCACGCGTTTACCTTCCATGCTGACGAAAGGCTCATCGGCTGTTTCGCCATAACCCATAATCTGTTTAGTGTTGGCGATCAGGAACGGCAGCGCGTCATAAACGCCCGGCGCGTCTTCGTTTTCCAGACCACCACGCATGGACTGATAGGTGCCCACGCCCAGGAAGACGGCATCGTAATCTTTCAGCAGGTCGTCGAGCTGCACGTCGCGGCCCACTTCTGTGTTCAGTTTGAACTCAATCCCCATGCCGGTGAAGATTTCACGGCGGCGGGTCATGACCTCTTTCTCCAGCTTGAAGGCCGGGATACCGAAAGTCAGCAGACCGCCGATCTCCGGATGACGGTCAAAGACCACCGCCTTTACGCCGTTACGGGTCAGGACGTCCGCACAGGCCAGGCCCGCCGGGCCCGCGCCGATAATCGCCACGCGCTTGTCGGTCTGCTTCACGCCGGACATATCCGGACGCCAGCCCATCTCAAACGCTTTATCGTTGATATAGCGCTCGATGTTGCCGATGGTCACCGCGCCAAACTCGTCGTTCAGCGTACAGGAACCTTCACACAGACGGTCCTGAGGACACACGCGGCCGCACACTTCCGGCAGGGTGTTGGTCTGGTGAGACAGCTCGGCGGCTTCAAAAATACGCCCCTCGTTGGCCAGCTTCAGCCAGTTCGGGATGTAGTTATGTACCGGACATTTCCATTCGCAGTAAGGGTTACCGCAGGACAGGCAGCGGTCTGCCTGTGCTTTGGCCTGGCCTTCTGAAAACGGCTCATAGATTTCTACAAATTCAATTTTACGGATCTTCAGCGGTTTCTTTGGCGGATCAACACGCTGCAGGTCGATAAACTGGTATACGTTCTGGCTCATCTGAATTCCTTACTGCGCCTGCACACGCAGCTCTGCTGCGCTACGACTACGGTGACCCAACAGGGCTTTAACATCGCTGGACTTCGGTTTAACCAGCGCGAATTTCGCAGAGAATGCTGGCCAGTTCGCCAGGATCTCTTCGCCGCGCGAAGAACCGGTATGCTGCACATGTTCGGTAATCAAACCGCGCAGGTGTTCTTCGTGAATAGCCAGCGTATCAACGTCCAGCACTTCCACCAGTTCCGGGTTCACGCGTTTGCGGAACTCGCCGTCTTCATCCAGGACGTATGCAAAACCGCCCGTCATGCCTGCGCCAAAGTTCACGCCGGTTTTACCCAGGACGCAAACAATCCCGCCCGTCATGTATTCACAACCGTTATCGCCAATGCCTTCCACCACGGTGATGGCACCGGAGTTACGCACCGCAAAACGCTCGCCCGCACGGCCCGCAGCGAACAGACGACCACCGGTCGCGCCGTACAGGCAGGTGTTACCGATGATGCTTGCCTCATGGCTGCGGAAGGCAGAACCCACAGGAGGACGCACCGCCAGCAGACCGCCCGCCATGCCTTTCCCGACGTAGTCGTTGGCGTCGCCGGTCAGGTATAGCTCAACGCCGCCGGCGTTCCACACGCCAAAGCTCTGACCCGCGGTACCGCTGAAGTGCGCGGTAATCGGATCCGCCGCCAGCCCCTGGTCGCCGTGCGTCTGCGCAATGTAACCGGAGAGGGACGCACCCACAGAACGGTCGGTGTTGCGGATATCAAACCAGAACGTTTTGCTCTGCTTGTCATCCACGTACGGTTTCGCCTGCTGCAACAGCTGCGCGTTCAGCACGCCGTTATCGAACGGTGGGTTGTTCTCGGTGCAGTAAACCGCTTTGCCAGGGTGCGGCTGCGCCGTTTCCAGCAGCTTGCTCAACTCCAGCTTCTGCTGCTTCGCCGTGAAGCCTTCCAGCTCTTTCAGTAAATCGGTACGGCCAATCAGGTCCACCAGACGTTTCACGCCCAGCTGCGCCATCAGCTCGCGGGTTTCACGGGCGATGAAGTCAAAGTAGTTAGTCACTTTGAACGGCAGGCCGTGGTAGTGGTTCTTACGCAGCTTCTCGTCCTGGGTTGCAACACCGGTTGCGCAGTTGTTCAGGTGGCAAATACGCAGGTATTTACAGCCAAGCGCAACCATTGGGCCGGTACCGAAACCAAAGCTTTCCGCACCCAGAATCGCCGCTTTGATGATGTCGAGGCCGGTTTTCAGGCCACCGTCCACCTGCAGACGGATCTTGTGACGCAGACCGTTAGCCACCAGCGCCTGCTGGGTTTCCACCAGACCCAGTTCCCACGGGCAACCCGCATATTTCACGGAGGAGAGCGGGCTTGCACCGGTACCACCGTCGTAACCGGCGATGGTGATGAGATCCGCATAGGCTTTCGCCACGCCGGTGGCGATGGTGCCAACGCCCGGTTCGGAAACCAGCTTCACGGAGATCATGGCTTTCGGGTTGACCTGTTTCAGGTCGAAAATTAGCTGCGCCAGATCCTCGATAGAGTAAATATCGTGGTGCGGTGGCGGAGAAATCAGCGTCACGCCCGGCACGGAATAGCGCAGTTTGGCGATGTACGGGGTAACTTTATCACCCGGCAACTGACCGCCTTCGCCCGGTTTTGCACCCTGAGCGACTTTAATCTGAATGACATCGGCGTTGACCAGGTACGCTGGCGTGACGCCGAAGCGGCCGGAGGCCACCTGCTTGATACGGGACACTTTGTTGGTGCCGTAACGCGCCGGATCTTCACCGCCTTCACCGGAGTTAGAATTGCCGCCGATGCTGTTCATGGCTTCCGCCAGCGCTTCGTGGGCTTCCGGGCTCAGCGCGCCGATGGACATCGCCGCGGTATCAAAGCGTTTGAACAGTTCAGATGCTGGCTCAACCTCGTCAATGCTGACCGCTTCATCACCCGGATTGAGGGCCAGCAGGTCACGCAGCGTCGCCGCCGGACGGTTGTTCACCAGTTCAGCATACTGCTTGTAATCACTGTATTCGCCGCTCTGCACCGCCTGCTGCAGCGTGCGCACCACGTCCGGGTTATAGGCATGATACTCGCCGCCGTGAACGTATTTCAGCAGACCGCCCTGATCCAGCGGCTTACGTGCCAGCCATGCGCGTTTCGACAGGTTCACCAGATCCTGCTGGAAGTCAGCAAATCCGGCTCCGCCGATGCGGCTGACGACGCCCTGGAAGCAGAGATTGGCCACGTCGTTATGCAGACCGACCGCCTCAAACAGCTTCGAGCAACGGTAGGAGGCAATGGTTGAGATGCCCATTTTGGACATGATTTTGTACAGACCTTTATTGATGCCGTTACGGTAGTTCAGCATCACTGTACGGTAGTCTTTGTCGATCGCGCGGGTATCCACCAGACGGGCCAGCGTTTCGTAGGCCAGATACGGGTAGATTGCCGTCGCACCAAAACCTAACAGCACGGCAAAGTGGTGCGGGTCGCGAGCGCTGGCGGTTTCAACAATGATGTTGGCGTCGCAGCGCAGGCTCTTATCGACCAGACGCGTCTGGATCGCACCCACCGCCATCGGCGCAGGCACCGGCAGACGGTTTTTCGCGATATTTCGGTCGGACAGCACCAGCAGAACGGTACCGTTACGTACCATCTGTTCGGCTTTGTCACACAGCGCATTCACCGTCTCTTCAAGGCTCGCGTCGTTCACGTCGAAGGTAATATCGAGCGTGTCAGCGCGGTAGTGCTCCTCTTTCATGGTGGTGAGCTGTTTGAAATCGGAATACAGCAGGATCGGCGATTTAAAGGTCAGACGGTGCGCCTGGCCTTCGGCCTCGCAGAAGACGTTCATCTCACGACCAATGCTGGTGGCCAGCGACATCACGTGTGCTTCACGCAGCGGGTCGATTGGCGGGTTGGTGACCTGCGCAAACTGCTGACGGAAGTAGTCATAAATGATACGCGGCTGGCTGGAGAGCACGGCAAACGGGGTATCGTCACCCATCGAGCCGACCGCTTCCTGGCCGTTTTCACCGAGCACGCGGATAACCGAGTCCAGCTCTTCCGCACTGTAGTTAAACTGCTTCTGGTAGCTGGCGAGGGTATCGTCGTCCAGCTCGCGGCTGCCCACCTCTTCGTCCGACAGATCTTCAAACGGCACCAGACGACGCACGTTTTTCTCCATCCACTCTTTGTACGGATGGCGGCTTTTCAGGTCGTTATCGGTTTCGGCGGAATGCAGAATACGCCCAACGCGAGTGTCGATAACCATCAGTTCGCCAGGACCGACGCGACCTTTCTCAACCACTTCGTCAGGCTGGTAATCCCAGATACCGACTTCAGAGGCACAGGTGATGAGCTTATCTTTGGTGATGACGTAGCGCGCCGGACGCAGACCGTTACGGTCCAGGTTACAGGCGGCAAAACGACCGTCAGACATCACGATGCCCGCCGGGCCGTCCCACGGCTCCATGTGCATGGAGTTAAAGTCGAAGAACGCACGCAGCTCTGGATCCATATCCGGGTTGTTCTGCCAGGCCGGTGGCACGAGCAGACGCATGGCGCGCACGATATCCATCCCACCCGCCAGCAGCAATTCCAGCATGTTATCCATCGAGCTGGAGTCGGAGCCGGTTTCGTTCACGAACGGCGCGGCATCGTGCAGGTCAGGGATCAGTGGCGTCTGGAACTTATAGGTACGGGCACGGGCCCACTGGCGGTTACCGGTAATGGTGTTGATCTCGCCGTTGTGCGCCAGATAACGGAACGGCTGCGCCAGCGGCCAGCGAGGTACGGTGTTGGTGGAGAAGCGCTGGTGGAACAGGCAAATGGCCGATTCCAGACGCAGGTCTGCCAGGTCCAGGTAGAAGCGCGGCAGGTCAGCCGGCATACACAGACCTTTATAGATATTCACCAGGTTCGAGAGGCTACAGACGTAGAACTCTTTATCGTCCTGGAGACGTTTTTCAATGCGGCGACGGGCGATAAACAGACGGCGTTCCATATCACGTGGACGCCAGCCCGCAGGGGCATTGACAAAAATCTGTTCAATACGAGGCAGCGAGGAGAGGGCGATTTCACCGAGCACCCCTTCGTTGGTTGGCACATCGCGCCAGCCGACAATAGACAGGGTTTCACGCTGAAGTTCTTCTTCGACGATGTGGCGCGAAGCGGCAGCTTTTTCAGGATCCTGGTTCAGGAACAGCATACCGACAGCGTAGTTTTTGGCTAAACGCCAGCCGCGCTCTTCCGCCACGATGCGGAAGAAACGATCGGGTTTTTGCAGCAGCAGGCCGCAACCGTCGCCGGTTTTACCATCGGCAAGGATGGCGCCACGGTGCTGCATTCGGGCCAGTGCGTGAATAGCAGTACGCACTACCTTGTGGCTAGGTTCGCCTTCTATGTGGGCGATCAGGCCGAAACCACAGTTATCCTTCTCAAGGGATTTATCGTACAACATATCAGTGAACCTCCCCAGGCTCGTCGGGCTTCTCTCTGAACGTAACCGTGGCGCACAGGCGCAGAAAGAGCATGGCGACGGGGTTTGCGTTTCATACGCGGACCTCGCATTCGCCCTCTTTTTCATCCTTTCGCGCAGGTAAACAAGTTTGAGGACTTGCTTCAGAGGGAATCTCAATTACTGCATAAATATGATGAGCAGGCCGCTCATCCAGAAAGCTTCCAGCGGATTTCCAACTTATCGGGAATTGGTACACAGGTCAAATGGCAATCTTATTTATACAAAAATGTGCTAAAGATAAGTTAAATATTTGTAATTTAAGGTAATTTAACTAATTTTACATTGAATGAATGCCCTGACAGGGCGTGGTGGAGTGTGATCTGACTCACTATCTGAAAGCGGTATTATCAATGCAGCATGCTGAATAGCGGTTTTTTAACAGAATATTACGCTGCTGCGGGGGTTAAACCCGCATAAAGTCACTGTTTTTCAGAGGTGGCGCTATAAATGAAAAAAACAATCAGAACATAAGGAAAAGTAATCACGGCCGGCGTGAATGAAATTGCAGTAATCCTGAGTAGTTATTCATATAGATAAAAGCCGTCCAGGGCGATTGATCCAGGTCATCGCCGACAGAGGCTAAAAGTGGCAGGCTTGTCCCCTTTCTCCGGGACGGTCTATCAGATTATGCAGTTACAGAAATTAGTCAATATGTTTGGTGGGGATCTTTTGCAGCGGTACGGGCAAAAGGTTCACAAGCTGACGCTGCATGGCGGGTTTAGCTGCCCAAACCGGGACGGGACGATCGGGCGCGGGGGCTGCACGTTCTGTAACGTTGCGTCATTTGCAGACGAGGCCCAGCAGCATCGCTCTATTGCCGAACAGCTTTCGCATCAGGCGAGTCTGGTAAACCGCGCCAGACGCTATCTGGCCTATTTTCAGGCCTATACCAGCACGTGGGCGGAAGTGCAGGTGCTGCGCGACATGTATCAGCAGGCTGTCAGCCAGGCCAGTATTGTCGGGCTCTGTGCGGGTACGCGGCCGGACTGCGTACCGGACGCGGTGCTGGATCTGCTCAGCGAGTATAACGATCAAGGCTACGAGGTTTGGCTGGAGCTGGGCCTACAGACCGCGCACGACAAAACCCTGCACCGCATCAACCGAGGTCATGATTTCGCCTGCTACCAGCGCACTACCCGTCTTGCCCGTGAGCGCGGGTTGAAAGTCTGCTCGCATCTGATTGTCGGGTTGCCTGGTGAAGGGCAGCGTCACGGTCTGGAGACGCTGGAAAAAGTGGTGGAGACCGGCGTGGACGGTATCAAGCTGCATCCGCTGCATATCGTGAAGGGCAGCATTATGGCCAAAGCCTGGGAAGCCGGGCGCCTGAACGGTATCGAACTTGACGCCTATACGATGACGGCGGGGGAGATGATTCGTCACACGCCGCCGGAGATTGTCTACCATCGCATCTCTGCCAGCGCCCGCCGTCCAACGCTTCTGGCACCCTTGTGGTGCGAGAACCGCTGGACGGGGATGGTGGAAATTGACCGCTATCTTCAGGAAAACGGCGTGCAGGGTTCGGCTCTTGGGCGCCCGTGGGTTCCCCGTCTACCGGCGACGGCCGCCTAAGAGGCTCCCCAGCATGCCGCGCACTATCTGATTAGTCACCTGCCGCGCCGCGCTCTTCGCCATGGTTTGTACCACGCCGTCGCGCTTACCGCCGCGCGGCCCGGTGCTGCCAAACAGGATATCTTTGAGCCCACCGAGAATACCGTCATCCACCGCCACCGACTGCCCTTTAGCGGCAGGGGCATCCTGCGATTCCGTTGTCGCCTGGACCCCTTTTTGCAGCATCTCAAACGCGGATTCCCGATCCACCTCGTCTTCATACTTCCCGTACACCGGGGAGTGGTTAATCAGGCCGTTGCGTTCATCGTCCGTCACCGGTCCCATCCGCGAACAGGGGGCGATCACCATCGCGCGTTCCACCACGGACGGGCTGCCCTTCGCATCCAGGAATGAGATCAGCGCTTCACCGGTGCCTAACGCCTGAATTGCGGCTTCGGTATCAAAGGCCGGATTGGCGCGCATGGTTTGCGCAGCGGCTTTCACCGCTTTCTGATCTTTCGGCGTAAAGGCGCGCAGGGCGTGCTGAACGCGGTTACCAAGCTGCCCAAGCACGTTATCCGGGATATCAGACGGGTTTTGCGAAACAAACCAGACGCCGACGCCCTTAGAGCGGATCAGGCGAATGACCTGTTCAATCTTGTCCAGCAATATCTGCGGCGCATCGTTGAACAGCAGGTGCGCTTCGTCGAAGAAGAACACCAGCTTTGGTTTTTCCAGATCGCCTGCTTCGGGCAGTTGTTCGTAAAGCTCGGAGAGCATCCACAGCAGGCTGGCGGCGTAAAGCTTCGGCATCTGGTAGAGCTTCTCGGCACTGAGGATATTAATAATGCCTTTGCCGTTACTGTCGGTGCGCATCCAGTCTTTGATATCCAGCATGGGCTCGCCGAAGAAATGCTCAGCCCCCTGTTGCTCAAGCGTCAGTAACCCGCGCTGAATAGCCCCTACCGACGCGCTGCTGATATTGCCATACTGGTTCTGGAAGGATTTCGCGTTATCGCCAATGTACTGAGTAATGGCCCGCAGATCTTTAAAATCAAGCAGCAGCAGACCCTGGTCATCGGCAATGCGGAAGATAATATTCAGCACCCCGGACTGGACGTCGTTAAGGTTCAGCAGGCGGGCGAGCAGCAGCGGGCCGAGATCGGAGACGGTGGCGCGCACCGGGTGGCCTTTCTCACCGAAGATATCCCACACGACCACCGGGTTGCCGTGTGGCGTCCAGTTCGTAATGCCAATATTCTTCAGCCGCTCGAGCAGTTTTTCTGAGGCGGTACCCTCCTGAGCCACACCGGTTAAATCGCCTTTCACGTCAGCCATAAACACCGGTACGCCGATCTCTGAAAGCGACTCCGCCAGCTTTTGCAGGGTCACGGTTTTCCCCGTCCCGGTGGCGCCGGTGATCAGGCCGTGGCGGTTCGTCATGGCGGGCAGTAAATACAGCTCTTTTTCCAGCGTCCGGGCAATTAACAATGGTGTACTCATGATGCGCTTCCTCTCGTAGTCCTGGGTGGAGTATAGGCAACCTGACGGCAAAAGGGATGAGTAAATTCCTGAGTTTGCGGCGCATTATCCAGCGCGGACTATGCTTTTGCATACGGTTCACAAAATAGTGGGAAACTATGTCCAGATTCTTCTTTAACGACCGCAAACAGCTGGTCAACGATGCCATTGAAGGCATACTGCTTTCTGCGCCCCATGCAAATCTCGTCAAGCTTGATATCGATCCGGCCATCAGGATTGTCGCGCGCGGCGACTGGGACAAAAGCCGCGTGGCGGTGATCTCCGGTGGCGGCTCAGGACATGAACCCGCGCATGCCGGATTTGTTGGCAAAGGCATGCTGACGGCGGCGGTGTGTGGCGATCTGTTTGCCTCGCCGAGCGTGGATGCGGTACTCAATGCCATCGTCGCCGTAACCGGCGATCGCGGCTGTCTGTTGATCGTCAAAAACTACACCGGCGACCGTCTGAACTTCGGCCTCGCGGCGGAAAAGGCCAAACGTTACGGTCTGAAGGTGGAGATGGTGATTGTAGCGGATGACATCGCGCTGCCGGATAACAAGCAACCGCGCGGTATTGCCGGGACAGCGCTGGTGCATAAGATTGCGGGCTATGCGGCGGAGCTCGGAAAATCGCTGAGTGAAGTGCGGGAGATCGCGCAGCAGGCCTGCGATAACCTCTGGAGCCTGGGCGTTGCAATGCAAACCTGTAACCTGCCCGGCAGCGAGGAGGAAGAGGGGCGCATTAAGCAGGGCCACGTCGAGCTGGGTCTGGGCATTCACGGCGAGCCCGGGGCGTCCGTGGTGGATACCCAAAACAGCAAAGCCATTATCGACACGCTGGTCACGCCACTGAAAACAGAGGCGGGTGAGGGGCGCTTTGCGGTACTGATTAACAACCTCGGCGGGGTATCGGCGCTGGAGATGGCGCTGCTGACGAAAGAGCTGGCGCACTCGGTGCTGAAAGAAGAGATCGCGTACCTGATAGGTCCCGCGCCACTGGTAAGCGCCCTGGACATGAAGGGCTTTTCGCTGACGCTGCTGAAGCTTAACGATTTCTTCGAAAAGGCGATTCATGCCGACGTCGAAACGCTGGGCTGGCAGAAACCCGTGGCGTTTGCGCCCTTGCGCACCGTTGAGCACAGCGCCATTCATGACCGCGTGGAATATACCCCATCGAACAATCCGCAGGTGGGAGAGTGTGTCTCCTCAGTGACGCAAACGCTGATCCAGCTGGAAAACCGCCTCAACGCGCTGGATGCGAAAGTGGGAGATGGCGACACCGGCTCCACTTTTGCGCAAGGTGCGCGGGATATTGCGCAGCGTCTGGAGGAGAATACCCTCCCGCTTAACGATGTCTCTACGCTACTGTTACTGGCTGGCGAGCGGCTGGCCACGGTAATGGGCGGATCGAGCGGCGTATTAATGTCGATCTTCTTTACTGCGGCCGGGCAAAAGCTGCATGACGGACAATCGCTCCCGGAGGCATTGCTCAGCGGGCTGGCGCAGATGAAGCAGTATGGCGGGGCGGATCTCGGCGATCGCACGCTGATCGACGCGCTGCAACCGGCGCTGGAGGCTTTACAGAAAAAAGATCTTCAGGCTGCGGCGCAGGCGGCGCAGCAGGGGGCGGAGGCAACGGCGAAAATGGTGAAAGCGGGTGCGGGACGTTCGTCGTACGTGAATAAAGAGAATCTGGATGGCGTAATGGATCCGGGGGCGGTGGCTGTCGCGGAAGTCTTTGCGGCACTGGTGCGGTAGTCGAAAAAGCCCGGTGGCGCTGCGCTTACCGGGCCTACAAAAACGAACCCTGGCCGGGTAAGGCGAAGCCGCCACCCGGCACTGTCACATCAAAAATCCGCTTTCAACACCACGCGATAACGGGCTTTGCCGTCGCGCACGTGCTGGATGGCTTCATTGATTTTCGACATCGGGTACAGTTCGGTGGTCGGTGCCACTTTGGTGCGCCCGGCGAACTTCATCAGTTTGCGCAACTCGTACGGCGTACCGGTCGCAGAGCCGGATATGCTGCGATCCCCGCCGATCAGGGTAAACGCCGGAACCGGCAGCGGCTTCATCACCGCACCCACAGTGTGGAAGTTACCGCCGTAGGCCAGGGCTTCAAAATACGGTTGCCAGTTAAGATCCACGTTCACAGTGTTGATGATCAGATCAAACTGACCCGCCAGCGCGTTCAGCGCGTCCGGATCGCGGCTGTTGACGACTTTATCCGCCCCCATCGCCAGCACTTCCTGCTCTTTCGCCGGGTTCGAGCTGAATGCCGTCACTTCGCAACCCATCGCGTGCAGCAGTTTGATGGCGATATGCCCGAGGCCGCCAATACCGATGACGCCCACGCGGCTGGTGGCGGTGATATGGTGCATCAGAAGCGGTTTGAAGACGGTAATACCGCCGCACAGTAGCGGACCGGCGGATTCAATATCAATGCTGTCAGGCAGCGGAATGACCCATTGCCAGTCGGCGCGCAGCTTATCGGCAAAACCGCCTTTATTCAGAATGGTGGGAACAGCGCCTTCGAGGCAGTTGATCTGGTTGCCGCTGATACAGGCGTCGCAGTGGCCACAGCTGCGTGCTGTCCAGCCAATGCCCACGCGCTGGCCGACTTTCAGCCCTTTGTCCTGCGCAGCGCTACCGAGCGCGACAACACGGCCAATGACTTCGTGCCCGGCAACCAGTGGATAGCTTGAAAAGCCCCATTCGTTATCGATCATCGAGAGATCCGAGTGGCAGATCCCGCAGTAATCAACCTGTACCTCGACGTCTTCTGCTTTTAGAACGCCTGCATCGTACTCGTACAGTTCAAGTTCTGCACCCGCCTGCGGTGCGGCGTAGCTTTTTATCTTCGACATCGTGTTTCCCCCGTTGTGGTGTGAACTGAGAGTGTAGAGCATTCAGTTAACCACCGCTTAACAGAAGAGGGCAGCAAAGATGTTTACAGCGTTTTCAACATCCTGACTTCGCAATCGACGTGCCCGGTGCAGCCCAGCGGTGCATCAATATGCTCAAAGCCCAGATGTTCATACAGGCCGATGGCCTCTTTGAGGAAGGCGGTTGTTTCGAGGTAACAGCGGGTAAAACCCTGTTTGCGCGCGTGGTCCAGGGCAAGCAGCGCCAGCTTTTTCGCCAGGCCTTGCCCGCGAACGGACGGCAGAAAATACATTTTTTGCAGTTCGCAGATATCCGGCTCGCTGCAGCTGAGGGGCGCTACGCCGCCGCCGCCGACGACCTGGCCGTTCTGCTCGATGACCCAGTAAGCATGCCCCGGCTGGCTGTACAGCTGAAACAGTTCGTCCAGATTCGGGTCGGCAACCGTGTAGCCTTTATCAGCCGTAAGGCCATATTCGGCAGAAACCGTGCGGATGACGGCGGCGATAGCCGGGTTGTCCTGCACAGAGATCCGACGCATCGTCGTCGCGACGGGAGTGATCACGCTCATAGCATTACTCATTACAAAAATTGACACACATTTGCTGTTAATAGCACCGCGGAAAGGGGAGTGCAAGCGAGGAGTTTTCAGGAAGGATACCCCTTACGCCCTGAAGCGTAAGGGGTAATAGCATTACAGGGCTGCGATAACCGCCTGCTGCTCAATCAGCTTGGTCTTCGCATCGGCGAAAGCCACCAGACGCTCACGCTCTTTCGCGATGACCGCTTCCGGCGCACGGGCAACAAAGCCTTCGTTCGCCAGTTTGCTTTCGATCTTGCCGATTTCCACGTCGACTTTCGCCACTTCTTTCGCCAGACGCGCCAGCTCAGCATCTTTGTCGATAAGACCTGCCATCGGGATCAGCAGCTCGGCGCCGTCGATGATTTTGGTCACGGAGACCGGACCTTTGTCATCAGCAGGCAGCACGGTGATGCTTTCCAGGCGCGCCATGGTTTTCAGGAAGGTGTTGTTCTCGTTGACACGACGAACCGCCGCCTCGCTGCAGCCGCGCAGCAGCAGCTCCAGTGGTTTGCCCGGCGCGATGTTCATTTCAGCACGGATGTTACGTACCGCTACGATCGCCTGCTTCAGCCACTCGGTATCTGCAGATGCCGCGTCATCAACTTTCGCCGCATCGAATTCCGGGAACGGCTGCAGCATGATGGTGTCGGCATTGATGCCTGCAATCACCTTCACGCGCTGCCAGATGGTTTCGGTGATGAATGGAATGACCGGATGCGCCAGGCGCAGCAGACCTTCCAGAACGGTAATCAGCGTATTACGCGTACCGCGCAGTTCAGCCTCAGTGCCGCCGTTCATGACCGGCTTCGCCAGTTCCAGGTACCAGTCACAGAACTGGTTCCAGGTGAATTCGTACAGAATACCCGCCGCGATATCGAAGCGGAAGCTGTCCAGCGCCTCGCGGAACGCTTTCACCGTCTGGTTGAATTCCGCCAGGATCCAGCGGTCTGCCAGAGACAGGGTCATCTCACCGCCGTTGAAGCCGCAATCCTGATCTTCGGTGTTCATCAGCACGAAGCGGCTGGCGTTCCACAGCTTGTTACAGAAGTTACGGTAACCTTCCAGACGCTTCATGTCCCAGTTGATGTCGCGACCGGTAGAGGCCAGCGCCGCCAGGGTGAAACGCAGGGCGTCGGTACCGTGAGCCTCAATCCCGTTCGGGAACTGTTTCTCGGTACGCTTGCGGATTTTCTCTGCCAGCTGCGGCTGCATCATGTTGCCGGTGCGTTTTTCCAGCAGCTCTTCCAGAGAGATACCGTCAACCATATCCAGTGGGTCAATGACGTTACCCTTGGACTTGGACATCTTCTGGCCTTCATCATCACGGATAAGACCGGTCATATAGACGGTATGGAACGGAACCTGCGGCTTGCCGTCTTCGTCTTTGATGAAGTGCATGGTCATCATGATCATGCGGGCAATCCAGAAGAAGATGATGTCGAAGCCGGACACCATCACGCTGGTTGGGTGGAACTGACGCAGCGCGTCGGTGTTCTCCGGCCAGCCGAGTGTGGAGAAGGTCCACAGTGCGGAGGAGAACCAGGTATCCAGCACGTCTTCGTCCTGGCGCAGGGCAACATCTGCACTCAGGTTGTTTTCCTGACGCACTTCATCTTCGCTACGTCCTACGTAGACGTTGCCTTCGTTGTCGTACCACGCCGGGATACGGTGACCCCACCACAGCTGGCGGGAGATACACCAGTCCTGAATGTCACGCATCCAGGAGAAATACATGTTTTCGTACTGCTTCGGCACGAACTGGATGCTGCCGTTCTCAACCGCTTCAACAGCCGGTTTCGCCAGCACGTCGGCACGCACGTACCACTGATCGGTCAGCATTGGCTCGATAACCACGCCGCCACGGTCACCGTACGGCACGGTCAGATCGTGAGGTTTGATTTCTTCCAGCAGGCCGAGCGCATCAACGGCAGCCACGATCGCTTTACGCGCCGCAAAACGTTCCAGCTTCTGGAACTCAGCCGGAATGTCGCTTGAGTAAACGTCAGATTCGTTGCCTTTGGTGTCATACACTTCTGCGCTTTCACGGATATCACCGTCGAAGGTCAGAATGTTGATCATCGGCAGGGCGTGACGACGGCCCACTTCGTAGTCGTTGAAGTCGTGCGCCGGGGTGATTTTCACGCAGCCGGTGCCTTTTTCCATATCGGCGTGTTCGTCGCCCACAATCGGAATACGGCGGTTCACCAGCGGCAGCACCACGAATTTACCGATAAGACTCTGATAACGCGGATCTTCCGGGTTAACGGCCACGCCGGTATCGCCCAGCAGGGTTTCCGGACGGGTAGTCGCGACCACCAGGTAATCTTTACCGTCTGCGGTTTTTGCGCCGTCGGCCAGCGGATAGCGGATGTGCCACATGGAGCCCTTGGACTCGCGGTTTTCCACTTCCAGGTCAGAGATGGCGGTGCGCAGTTTCGGGTCCCAGTTTACCAGGCGTTTGCCACGGTAAATCAGGTCTTCTTTGTAAAGGCGGACGAAAACTTCTTTCACGGCGTTGGACAGGCCTTCGTCCATGGTGAAACGCTCGCGCTCCCAGTCAACGGAGTTGCCGAGACGGCGCATCTGACGGGTAATGGTGCCGCCAGATTCGGCTTTCCACTGCCAGATTTTGTCGATGAAGGCGTCGCGACCGTAGTCGTGGCGGGTTTTCCCTTCTTCAGCGGCAATTTTACGCTCAACCACCATCTGGGTCGCGATACCCGCGTGGTCAGTCCCCGCCTGCCACAGGGTGTTTTTACCCTGCATACGCTGGTAGCGGATCATGGTGTCCATGATGGTCTGCTGGAAAGCATGACCCATATGCAAACTGCCGGTGACGTTCGGCGGCGGGATCATGATGCAGAAGGACTCTTTGCTTTCGTCGCCGTTAGGCTTGAAATAGCCCTGCTGTTCCCAGTGCTCGTAAAGCGGCTGTTCGATATCGCGTGGGTTATATGTCTTTTCCATTATTTCCAGGTTGCCGTATTCAGGTTAAAACCAGCCAGGCGGTACGCTTTATAGCGTTCGCGCGCCAGTTGTTTCAAAGATTCTTCGTAAGGGACAAAGTCTACCACTTCTGTGAAAGCGGTGGCAAAATCTGCAAAATCTATCCGCAGGCTAATCAGAATATCGCGCGCGCTGCTGCTGCGCTTTTGCGGCCAGGCAATTTCAACCGGTGCGCCGCCGCGTGGGCCTTCGCCTGACAGATTATGCGGCACAAAGCTCTCCGGCGGGCGCGCCCACAGCGCTTCATCAAGTCGAATCGCCTGCTGTTCATCTTCACAGGCAATCAGCACACGTTTACCTGCGCGCCAACGTTCTGCGGCAATTTCACACACCAACTGTTCGACGGCGCTCAGGCCATCCTGATGGGTGTCGTTGTCCAGAAGGTAGAACGTTGCATTCTTCATATATGGGGGTTCTTGTTTTGGATTCAAAGGCAAAGCCGGGTGGCGCTACGCTTACCCGGCCTACGGTTTGCTGCCGTGATGACTTACTCGTCGCCGTTAAAACCCGCGCGGTTCAGCAGGAACTGCGACAGTAACGCCACCGGACGACCGGTTGCGCCTTTGGCCTTACCGGAGCGCCATGCGGTGCCCGCGATATCCAGGTGCGCCCAGTTGTACTTGCGGGTAAAGCGTGCCAGGAAACAGCCTGCAGTGATAGCTCCACCAGGACGTCCGCCGATGTTCGCCATGTCCGCGAAGTTAGATTCCAGCTGCTCCTGATACTCGTCACCCAGCGGCAGACGCCATGCGCGGTCGCCGGCCTGCTCCGAGGCACTAATAAGCTCATGCGCCAGCGGATTGTGGTTCGACATCAGACCGGTGATGTGATGGCCCAGCGCAATCACACAGGCGCCGGTGAGCGTAGCGACGTCAATCACCGCTTCCGGCTCGAAGCGTTCCACGTAGGTCAGCACGTCACACAGCACCAGACGGCCTTCGGCGTCGGTGTTCAGCACTTCAACCGTCTGTCCGGACATGGTGGTCAGGACGTCACCCGGACGATAGGCACGACCGCCAGGCATGTTTTCGCAGCCCGCCAGTACGCCAATAACGTTAACAGGCAGCTGAAGTTCCGCCACCATGCGCATCACGCCATACACCGCCGCCGCGCCGCACATGTCGTACTTCATCTCATCCATGCCTTCGGCCGGCTTGATGGAGATACCGCCGGAGTCGAAGGTCAGGCCTTTACCGACGAGCACGATAGGGCGCGCATCTTCGGACGGATTGCCCTTGTACTCAATGACCGACATCAGCGACTCATTCTGCGAGCCGTTACCCACCGCCAGATAAGAGTGCATTCCCAGCTCTTTCATCTGCTGTTCGCCAATGACGCGGGTAATGACATTCTTGCTGTAGGCATCGGCCAACTGACGCGCCTGAGAGGCCAGGTACGCGGCGTTACAGATGTTCGGCGGCATGTTGCCGAGGTCTTTGGCCGCTTTAATGCCGGCAGCAATGGCCAGACCGTGCTGAATGGCGCGCTCGCCGCTGGTCAGTTCGCGGCGGGTTGGCACGTTAAAGACCATTTTACGCAGCGGGCGACGCGGCTCGCTTTTATTGGTCTTCAGTTGATCGAAGCTGTACAGGCTCTCTTTTGCCGTTTCGACCGCCTGACGGACTTTCCAGTAGGTGTTACGCCCTTTGACGTGCAGCTCCGTCAGGAAACAGACGGCTTCCATTGAACCGGTGTCATTCAGCGTATTAATCGTTTTCTGAATCACCTGCTTATACTGACGCTCATCCAGCTCGCGTTCTTTGCCGCAGCCAATCAGCAGAATGCGTTCGGACAGGACGTTCGGAACATGATGCAGTAACAGCGTCTGCCCAGGTTTGCCTTCCAGTTCGCCACGGCGCAGCAGGGCGCTAATATAGCCGTCACTGATTTTATCGAGTTGTTCGGCGATCGGGGAGAGTCGGCGCGGTTCAAAGACGCCCACAACGATGCAGGCACTCCGCTGTTTCTCCGGGCTACCGCTTTTTACACTGAACTCCATGCACTACGCTCCTGAATCTTAAAGACAACGGCGGCGGCTACGGATAGAATTGAAACCTTTCGTAACTCATGTCCGCTGTTGTGGTGACTTCGTGTTAATCTTACGTTACTACGGTTTCGACACGTCAGAAAAAGTCCTGAAGCGTGAATCCGCCGGATGTTTTAATCTTAGCGATGATTTCGACGACTCAAGAGAATAAATGACGTTTAAGCCATGAAACAAGCGAAATTCCTGCAAAGAGACGGGTTTTTACGGGCGTATTTAAAGTGATAATCATAAGATATCTGGTGCGGGAGACGCTCAAAAGCCAGCTGGCGATCCTCTTCATCCTGCTGCTGATTTTTTTCTGTCAGAAGCTGGTTAAGATCCTCGGTGCGGCTGTTGACGGCGAAATTCCAACGAATCTGGTGCTTTCCCTGCTTGGTTTAGGGATCCCGGAAATGGCGCAGCTTATCCTGCCGCTAAGTCTTTTCCTTGGTCTGCTCATGACCCTTGGGAAGCTCTACACCGAGAGTGAAATCACGGTGATGCATGCCTGTGGCCTGAGCAAAGCGGTACTGGTGAAAGCGGCCATGATACTGGCGCTGTTCACGGGAATTGTTGCGGCGGTGAATGTGATGTGGGCGGGCCCCTTGTCTTCCCGTCATCAGGACGAAGTGCTGGCCGAAGCGAAAGCTAACCCCGGCATGGCGGCGTTAGCCCAGGGGCAATTCCAGCAAGCCACCGACGGGAACTCCGTGCTCTTTATTGAAAGCGTTGACGGCAGCAAGTTTAACGACGTCTTCCTGGCGCAGCTGCGTACGAAAGGTAACGCGCGTCCGTCAGTGGTCATTGCCGACTCCGGGAAACTTGCTCAGCGCAAAGACGGTTCGCAGATCGTGACGCTGGACAAAGGTACCCGTTTCGAAGGGACCGCGATGCTGCGTGACTTCCGTATTACGGATTTCCAGAACTATCAGGCCATCATCGGCCATCAGACGGTGGCGCTCGATCCAACCGATACCGAGCAGATGGATATGCGTACCCTGTGGAATACCGATACCAACAGAGCGCGTGCGGAGTTCCACTGGCGTATTACTCTCGTATTTACCGTATTTATGATGGCGCTGATTGTTGTTCCGCTGAGCGTGGTGAACCCGCGTCAGGGACGCGTGCTCTCGATGCTGCCAGCGATGCTGCTTTACCTGATCTACTTCCTGCTGCAAACCTCGATTCGTTCCAACGGCGCGAAGGGTAAGCTGGACCCTATGGTCTGGACATGGTTCGTGAACAGCTTGTATATCTTACTGGCGCTGGGATTAAACCTGTGGGATACGGTGCCTGTGCGCCGCATACGTGCCCGATTCTCGCGTAAAGGAGCCATCTAATGCAGGCGTTTGGCGTTCTTGATCGCTATATCGGTAAAACCATTTTTACCACCATCATGATGACGTTGTTCATGCTGGTGTCGCTCTCCGGCATTATCAAATTTGTCGACCAGCTGAAAAAAGCCGGGCAGGGAAGTTATGACGCGCTCGGCGCGGGAATGTATACCCTGCTCAGCGTGCCGAAAGATGTGCAAATCTTCTTCCCGATGGCGGCGTTGTTGGGTGCGCTGCTGGGGCTGGGAATGCTGGCGCAGCGCAGTGAACTGGTGGTTATGCAGGCATCGGGTTTTACTCGTATGCAGGTTGCGTTGTCGGTAATGAAAACCGCGATCCCGCTGGTGCTGTTGACCATGGCGATCGGTGAGTGGGTTGCGCCGCAGGGTGAACAGATGGCGCGTAACTACCGCGCTCAGGCGATGTACGGTGGTTCTCTGCTTTCCACTCAGCAAGGGTTATGGGCGAAAGATGGCAACAGCTTCGTCTACATCGAACGCGTAAAAGGCGATGATGAGTTAGGCGGTGTGAGCATCTACGCCTTCAATGACCAGCGCCGCTTGCAGTCAGTTAAACACGCCTCTTCGGCGAAGTTTGACCCTGAACATAAGCAGTGGCGTTTGTCGCAGGTTGATGAGTCTGACCTGAGAGATCCGAAACAGATCACCGGTTCTCAGACGGTGTCCGGTACGTGGAAGACCAACCTCACGCCCGATAAGCTCGGGGTCGTGGCGCTGGATCCTGACGCGCTCTCCATCAGCGGTTTACACAACTATGTGAAATACCTGAAGTCGAGCGGCCAGGATGCGGGACGTTATCAGCTCAACATGTGGAGCAAAATCTTCCAGCCGATGTCCGTGGCGGTGATGATGCTGATGGCGCTGTCGTTTATCTTCGGCCCGCTGCGCAGTGTGCCGATGGGAGTGCGCGTTGTCACCGGTATCAGCTTCGGCTTTGTGTTCTACGTGCTCGATCAGATCTTCGGTCCATTGACGCTGGTATATGGCATTCCGCCAATTATTGGCGCGCTGCTGCCAAGCGCCAGTTTCCTCCTGATCAGCCTCTGGCTGTTGCTTAAACGCTCCTGATTGACCTTTCCTCGCTTCCGGTTACCCGGGAGCGAGGCTAATCTCCTGTTTCACCCCGCACTTTTTCTCACAACCTTCAACGTCCCGCCGCGAATTTGAGTATTATTGAGCGATAAAGTCGTGAAGGGATCCTCTATGAAGCAAATTCGAATGCTTGCCCAGTATTACGTCGACCTGATGATGAAGCTTGGGCTGGTGCGTTTCTCCATGCTGCTTGCGCTGGCGCTGGTCGTTCTGGCCATCGTCGTGCAAATGGCCGTCACCATGGTTTTGCATGGTCAGGTCGAGAGTATCGACGTCATCCGCTCTATCTTCTTTGGCTTGCTGATTACTCCCTGGGCGGTCTATTTCCTGTCTGTGGTGGTTGAACAGCTGGAAGAGTCCCGTCAGCGTTTGTCAAAACTGGTCGATAAACTGGAAGAGATGCGCGAGCGCGACCTGAAGCTTAACGTTCAGCTCAAAGACAACATTGCGCAGCTCAATCAGGAGATTTCGGATCGTGAGAAGGCGGAAGCCGAGCGTCAGGCCACGCTGGAGCAGCTGAAAATCGAAATGAAAGAGCGTGAGGTCACGCAGATCCAGCTTGAACAGCAATCCTCTTTCCTGCGTTCGTTCCTGGACGCGTCGCCGGATCTGGTGTTCTACCGCAATGAAGATAAAGAGTTTTCCGGCTGTAACCGCGCTATGGAGCTGCTCACCGGGAAAAGCGAGAAGCAGCTTATCCACCTGAAGCCACAGGACGTTTACTCTGAAGAGGCGGCCGCCAAGGTTATGGAGACGGACGAAAAAGTGTTCCGTCACAATGTCTCGCTGACCTATGAACAGTGGCTGGATTATCCGGACGGACGCAAAGCCTGCTTTGAGATCCGTAAGGTCCCCTACTATGACCGCGTGGGGAAACGCCACGGCCTGATGGGCTTTGGCCGCGACATTACCGAGCGTAAGCGCTATCAGGATGCCCTGGAGCGTGCCAGCCGCGATAAGACCACCTTTATCTCTACCATTAGCCACGAACTGCGTACCCCGCTGAATGGTATCGTCGGGTTGAGCCGCATTCTGCTGGATACCGACCTGACCGCGGAGCAGGAAAAATACCTCAAAACTATCCATGTCTCGGCGGTCACGCTGGGGAATATCTTCAACGATATTATTGATATGGATAAAATGGAACGCCGAAAAGTTCAGCTTGATAATCAGCCGGTTGATTTCACCAGCTTCCTTGCGGATCTGGAAAACCTGTCCGGTCTGCAGGCGCAGCAGAAGGGACTGAGCTTTGTCATGGATCCAACCCTGCCGCTGCCGCATAAAGTGGTGACTGACGGTACGCGTCTGCGTCAGATCCTGTGGAACCTGATCAGCAACGCGGTAAAGTTTACCCAGAAGGGGCAGGTGGCCGTGCGTGTCCGCTATGACGACGGTGACATGCTGCACTTTGAGGTGGAGGATTCCGGGATTGGTATTCCGCAGGAGGAGCAGGACAAAATCTTTGCCATGTACTACCAGGTGAAAGACAGCAACGGCGGGAAACCGGCTACCGGTACGGGCATTGGCCTGGCGGTGTCGAAACGGCTGGCGAAGAGCATGGGCGGGGATATCACCGTAGCCAGTCAGCCGGGCAAAGGCTCAACGTTCACCCTGACGGTGCATGCTCCGGCGGTGGCGGAAGAGGTTGAGGATACCTTTGAAGACGACGATATGCCGCTGCCTGCGCTGCATGTCCTGCTGGTGGAAGACATCGAGCTGAACGTGATTGTGGCGCGCTCGGTGCTGGAAAAACTGGGCAACAGCGTGGATGTCGCGATGACGGGCAAAGCCGCGCTGGAGATGTTTAAACCGGGTGAATACGATCTCGTTCTGCTGGATATTCAACTGCCGGATATGACCGGGCTGGATATCTCCCGTGAACTGACGCGTCAGTACGCGGCCGATGAGCTGCCGCCGCTGGTTGCGCTGACGGCGAACGTACTGAAAGATAAAAAAGAGTATCTCGATGCCGGTATGGACGATGTGCTCAGCAAGCCGCTGGCGGTGCCTGCTCTGACCGCTATGATCAAGAAGTTCTGGGATACCCATGATGAAGAGGAGAGCACCATGACGTCTGTTGATAGCGCAAAAACCCAAACGATACTCGATACCGCGATGCTGGAGCAGTATATCGATCTGGTTGGCCCGAAACTGATTACCGACGGTCTGGCGGTGTTCGAAAAAATGATGCCGGGCTATCTGAGCGTGCTGGAGTCCAACCTGACCGCGCGCGACCAGAAAGGCATCGTAGAAGAAGGACATAAAATCAAAGGTGCAGCCGGCTCGGTCGGCCTGCGCCACCTGCAACAGCTGGGTCAACAGATTCAGTCGCCTGATTTACCTGCATGGGAAGATAACGTGGGTGATTGGGTTGAAGAGATGAAACAAGAGTGGCAAAACGATGTTGCGGTACTTAAAGCCTGGGTCGAGACCAGAAAAAAATGACCCCGGCTTAACCGGGGTGCGCGAATACTGCGCCAACACCAGGGAAATCGTGGCTGCGCCTGTTTTTTCAAGTATTTTTCGAATCGGCGCCGCCTGAAAAATTTAGGCCGCACGCAGATAAGATAGCAAATCTTAAATGGTTTGTTACATGAATCAGTGAAATGTGTGAAGCATAGCGTTTTAATCAAAATTATTAATGTGCTTCAGCAAGTTGCAGAAAAGGATCCTCATGATGAAAAAGATTGGTGTCGTGCTGAGTGGATGCGGTGTTTACGATGGCTCTGAAATACATGAAGCCGTCATTACGCTGCTGGCCCTGGCAAAACAGGGTGCAGAGGTGATTTGTTTTGCGCCGGACAAAAATCAGGCGGATGTGATTAACCATCTCACGGGTGAGCCAATGGCGGAAACCCGTAACGTACTGGTTGAGGCCGCGCGTATTGCCCGCGGAAATATTCACCCTCTTATTCAGGCAGACGCCACAGAGCTTGATGCGCTAATTGTGCCCGGTGGGTTTGGCGCGGCCAAAAATCTCAGTACGTTTGCCACCCAGGGGGCGGAGTGTCAGATCGATCCGCATCTAAAAACGCTTTCGCAGGCTATGCACGCGGCGGGAAAACCGCTGGGCTTTATCTGTATCGCCCCCGCCATGCTGCCTAACATTTTTGATTTCCCGCTGCGCCTGACCATCGGGACGGATATTGATACCGCGGAAGTCATTGAAGATATGGGCGGCGAGCACGTGCCTTGTCCGGTGGATGACATTGTGGTGGACGAAGACAATAAGATCGTCACCACGCCTGCGTATATGCTGGCGCAGAATATTGCAGAAGCGGCCACGGGTATTGAGAAGCTGGTGGCCAGAGTGCTGGTGCTGGCTGAATGAGTCGTCCATCCGGTGCTGGCGCATGGGTGAAGCGCACCCTGTTGCGCATCGTTCTTGTGCTGGCGGTCTTCTGGGGCGGGGGACTCGCCCTGTTCAGCATTCTGCCCGTGCCATTTTCTGCCGTGATGGTTGAGCGTCAGCTCGGTGCATGGTTTACCGGTGATTTCAGCTATGTCGCGCATTCTGATTGGGTGAGCATGGACGATATCTCGCCCTTTATGGGGCTGGCCGTGATTGCGGCGGAGGATCAGAAATTCCCGGAACACTGGGGGTTCGACGTCGCGGCCATAGAGAAGGCGCTGGCCCATAATGAACGCCACGAAAACCGCGTGCGCGGTGCATCAACCCTGTCACAGCAGACGGCAAAGAATCTGTTTTTGTGGGACGGCCGCAGCTGGGTACGAAAAGGGCTGGAAGCGGGGCTGACGCTGGGCATGGAAACGGTCTGGAGTAAAAAGCGCATTCTGACCGTCTACCTGAATATCGCTGAGTTTGGCGATGGGGTATTTGGCGTGGAAGCGGCTGCACAACGCTATTTTAATAAACCGGCCAGCCGGTTGAGTATGTCTGAAGCGGCATTATTGGCCGCAGTGTTACCTAACCCTATCCGCTTTAAAGCCGGTGCCCCGTCAGGGTACGTGCGAAGCCGTCAGGCGTGGATTATGCGTCAGATGCGTCAGCTGGGTGGGGAAGGGTTTATGCAGCGTAATCAGTTGATGTAAGGCGGGTAAGCGCAGCGCCACCCGCCAGAAAATGAGGCGTTAGTCTTCGTCAAAACCGGCGTTAAACAGCGCAACCACCGCCGCCAGCGCTTCCTCTTCCTGAGGGCCGGTGGCTTCAACTTCAATCTGGCGGCCTTTGGCGGAATCCAGCATCAGCAGCGCAATCACGCTGTTTGCTTCCGCTTCGGTACCTTCATCATTTCGCAGCAGAACTTCCGCATCGAAACCCTGCATCAGTTCAAACAGCTTCATCGCCGGGCGCGCATGCATGCCCAGCTTATTGGTGATCTCAACGGTTTGTTTTACGGTCATGTTTTACGTTTTTCCAGCGTGCGATGACGGGACTGAACGTTCTTCCCGCGCGAGCGGAAATAGTCGGCCAGCTGTTCGGCGATGTAGACCGAACGATGTTTACCGCCGGTACAGCCAATCGCCACCGTCAGGTAGCTGCGATTGTTTGTCTCCAGCATAGGTAACCATAGCTCAAGGTAGCTTCGCGTCTGGTAGATAAAATTGTGAACTTCTGTGTGCCGGTCGAGGAAGGCCGCGACGGGTTTATCCAGACCGGTCATGGGACGCAGTTTCGGATCCCAGTGCGGGTTCGGCAGGAAGCGCACGTCGAAAACATAATCTGCATCAATTGGAATCCCGTGCTTAAAGCCAAAGGATTCAAACACCATCGTCAGTTCGCGCTCGCGCTTGCCCAGCAACCGGGTACGCAGCATTTCCGCCAGCTCGTGAACGGACATCTCAGAGGTGTCGACAATCAGGTCAGCGCGTGAACGAAGCGGTTCCAGCAGGTCGCTCTCTTCGTCGATAGCGCTCTCCAGAGAGAGGTTCTTGCTGGAAAGCGGGTGCAGACGACGGGTATCGCTGTAGCGACGGATCAGGGTATTGCGGTCTGCATCAAGGAACAGCAGCTGAGGCGAAAACGCATCAGGCAGGTTACTCATTGCCTGTTCAAAAATTTCAGGCGATTCAGGCATGTTACGAACGTCGATACTGACGGCGGCAGAGGTTTGTCTTTCCGCAAGCGTGCGAGCCAGATCGGGCAGCAACACGACTGGCAGGTTATCTACGCAGTAAAAACCCATGTCTTCCAGCGCGCGCAGAGCAACGGATTTCCCCGACCCTGAACGACCACTGACAATCATCAGCACCATGTTCCGTTTCTCCTCAGGACAACAGATGTGAAGGCCATCTCCTGGTTATGCATCATCCTGATTGCCTTCTGCTTCAGTGATAATCTGATAGAGCTCTTCATCACTTTGGGCCGAGCGCAGTCGGCGGCAAATGGTTTTATCGGCCAGACGTTTGGCAACCAGCGACAGCGTATGCAGATGGGTTTTCGTCTGGTCGGCAGGCACCAGCAGCGCGAAGAGAAGATCGACGGGCTGGTTATCAATGGCATCGAAGGCGATGGGTGTTTCAAGCTGCACAAACACACCCACGGCACGCAGGGTATCCTCTTCCAGTTTGCCGTGCGGGATGGCGATGCCGTTGCCGATACCGGTACTGCCCATTTTTTCACGGGTCAGGATCGCTTCGAACACCACCTGTGGCGGCAGGCCCAGCTGTTTTGCGGCCAGCTCACTGATGATCTCCAGCGCACGTTTTTTGCTCTGGCAGTGAACAGCACTGCGGGTACATTCCTGGTTAAGGACATTGCTCAGTTGAAGAGCGGAATCGTTGTTCATCATAATTTCACCTAAGCGCTAACTGTACAAATGGCCTGTTGTGTTTCACAACAGGCCGTCCTGCACCCGTTAACTGCCCGGACAATTAGTGTTGTTTCAGTTTATCTTTATGTTTATTGAGCTGTCGCGCAAGCTTATCAATCAAGCCGTCGATAGCTGCGTACATGTCTTGCCCTTCCGCACTGGCATGAAGTTCCCCCCCATTAACATGCAGGGTGGCATCCGAGATGTGAGTCACTTTCTCCACTTTCAACACAATATAGACCTGGTTGATCCTTTCGAAATACTGCTCGAGTTTTGCAAACTTCGTATTCACAAAGTCGCGTAAAGCCTCAGTAATTTCGACGTTTTGTCCAGTGATGTTGAGCTGCATAGTGTCTTCCTTATCGGTTGTGTCAGACCAGCTGTTTACGCTGGTTGGACGGCGGAATGGATAAAGACTCTCGATACTTCGCGACAGTACGACGTGCCACCATAATACCCTGTTCGGACAGCATGGTGGTTAACTTACTGTCACTCAGTGGCTTCGCGGGGTTCTCCGCGGCGATCAACTTCTTCACCAGGGCACGAATCGCGGTTGACGACGCTTCGCCGCCACCCTCGGTATTGACGTGGCTGGAGAAGAAATACTTAAGCTCAAAAATACCGCGTGGACTGTGCAGATACTTCTGCGTGGTGACACGGGAAATGGTTGATTCATGCATCTCGACGGCCTGGGCGATATCCGCCAGCACCATCGGTTTCATATACTCTTCGCCCTGCTCAAAGAACGCCTGCTGCTGTTCGACAATGCAGCGGCTGACGCGAAGCAGCGTATCATTACGGCTCTCCAGACTTTTGATCAACCATCGCGCTTCCTGCAAATTGCTACGAATATATTGATTGTCGGAGTCGTTACGCACGCTGGTGCACATGGAGGCATACTGCTGGTTGATTTGCAGGCGAGGAATGCTGTCAGAATTCAGTTCAACGACCCAGCGGCCATTGTGTTTTCGGACCAGCACATCCGGGATCACGTATTCGGGTTCGCTGGTCTGGATCGACTGACCGGGGCGCGGATCGAGCGACTGGATCAGATTCACCGCTTCTTTCAGCACGTCTTCTTTCAGCCGCGTGACGCGCATCAGGGTGCGGAAATCGTGGTTAGCCAACAGATCCAGATGATCGCTGATGATTAAGCGCGCCTCATCGAGCCACGGCGTCTCTTTGCTGAACTGAGAAAGCTGGATCAGCAGGCAGTCGCGCAGATCTCTTGCGGCCACGCCTACTGGATCGAAACGCTGAATGCGCTTCAGAACGGCTTCAACTTCCTCAAGCTCAATCTCTTCGTCGCCCATGCTTTCGAGGATGTCGTCCAGCGTGACGGTTAAATAGCCGGTGTCATCAACGGCATCGACAATGGATGTGGCAATCGCACGATCGGTGTCGGAGAAGGGGGTCAGCTCCACCTGCCACATGAGGTAATCCTGAAGCGACTGGGTGGTTTCTCCCTGATAGACCGGTAGCTCATCGTCCTGGTAGTCCGCACGCGTTCCGGATGGGGTTCCGGCGGTGTAGATCTCATCCCAGCTGGCATCCAGCGGAAGCTCGTCCGGCATCTCTTTTTGTTCGAGTGCATCCGCGGTGTCGAGCGCTTCTGTATCCTGCGATTGCTGGGTATCTACCTCGTCATGAAGATCGGTTTGTTCCAGCAGGGGGTTACTGTCCAGCGCCTGCTGGAGTTCCTGCTGAAGTTCTAACGTGGACAGTTGCAACAGGCGAATTGCCTGCTGTAGCTGCGGCGTCATTGCCAGTTGTTGGCTGAGCCTTAATTGCAAACCTTGCTTCATGTTCAGAGCATTTTTCTCCGGTTCGGCGTTACGTTACCTCTACCCTATCAGAGTCTGAAGTCTTCCCCAAGATAGACGCGCTTAACATGATCATCTTCGAGGATTTGTTGCGGCGTACCGTGGGCGATCAGGTTACCCTGGCTCACAATATACGCACGCTCACACACGGCCAGCGTTTCACGCACGTTGTGGTCGGTGATCAACACGCCAAGCCCGCTGTCGCGCAGGTGCTCAATGATACGTTTAATATCGATAACGGAGATCGGATCAACACCGGCAAACGGTTCATCCAGAAGGATAAATTTCGGGTTTGCGGCCAGCGCACGCGCAATCTCAACGCGTCGGCGTTCCCCCCCGGAGAGCGCCTGACCGAGGCTGTCGCGCAGATGCTCAATGTGGAACTCTTCCATCAGCTCATTGGCACGATCCTGACGCTGTTCGCTGGTCAGATCGTTACGAATTTGCAGAACCGCCATCAGGTTATCGTAAACGCTAAGGCGACGGAAAATGGAGGCTTCCTGCGGCAAATAGCCGATCCCGCGGCGTGCGCGTGCATGCAGCGGCAGAAGGCTGATGTCTTCATCATCAATGACAATGTTGCCGGCATCGCGCGGCACAATGCCAACGACCATGTAGAAGGTTGTCGTTTTACCCGCACCGTTAGGGCCAAGCAGACCCACAATTTCGCCGGAGTTAACGGTCAGACTGACATCCTCTACGACACGGCGGCCCTTATAGGCCTTCGCGAGATTTTTTGCAGTTAATGTTGCCATAACGAATTAGTTACTCTTCTTCTGTGCCGGGGCCTGGCCTTTGCCTTTGTCCTGCAGCTGCGACGGTACCAGTACGGTGGTGACGCGTTTGCCTTTCTCGCTGGAGGCCTGCATTTTTTGCTCTTTAACCAGATAGGTAATCTTGTCGCCGGTAATGTTGCTGTCCAGCTGTTCCAGGTACGCATTTCCGGTCAGGATCACCAGGTCCTTCGCCAGCTCATAGTGCATATGCGTGGCATGGCCTTTCACCGGTTTGCCGTTGTCCTGCATTTGGTAGAAGGTCGCCGGATTACCGTAACCATCGATAATCTCTTTGCCCTGCTCGCCACCCGGACGGGTAACAACCACTTTGTCGGCGTTGATTTTGATGGTGCCCTGGGTCATGACGACGTTACCCGTGAAGGTGACGACATTACCCTGCATATCAAGAGACTGGGTGTCGGACTCGATATGAATCGGCTGCTCGGTATCGCCCGTTACAGCAAGCGCGGGGAGACTGGTCGCCAGCATCGCGCTGGCGATAATTACTTTAAGGCTGAGTTTGTTTGTTTTGAATTTCATAGGAGGTTCTAACCTTTTCAATCAGCTCGGCGTTTTTGCTGCGTAAGTTCCCGCGCATTCTCAAACCGCTGGAATTAAATGTTGTGCCATACAGAGTAACCAGATCCTGCGACGTCACATCCTGGGTCACCAGGTTGATCTGGGCATTATCCGTCGTAATTTTTCGCAGTTGCGAGTCAGC
This sequence comes from Enterobacter sp. WCHEn090032, assembly GCF_003986875.1. Classification (NCBI taxonomy): domain Bacteria; kingdom Pseudomonadati; phylum Pseudomonadota; class Gammaproteobacteria; order Enterobacterales; family Enterobacteriaceae; genus Enterobacter; species Enterobacter sp. WCHEn090032. The sequence goes on along the minus strand of NZ_RXRN01000014.1, from coordinate 89,433 downwards.
GGTCAGGGCGTTGACTTCAACGTGGCCATACAGATAAAGCATACGGTCATTTGTCAGTTTTGCCCGGTCTGACTTGATTGACCACGTCGGTACTTTGTCCTTATCAAACGTGGTCATAACAGGTTGGGTAAACCACGAAATACCGTCATCTGAAAAATATTCAACATGCTGGGCAATCAGGCGATAGTTCAGCGCGCCTTGCGGGCTGTAGACCACGGTGTCGCTGTGATCGCTTTTATAGGTTGGATCGTTATTGTTGATCACTTCCGTTTGCGTATCGTCGCGATCGGCGAGGTTCACGCCAATCAATACCAGGGCGACAAGCGAAAGCAAAATGATAACCCAACGTCTGGTTTTACTCATATCGATTGCCCTTTGGCCTCATCAAGCTTGCCCTGCGCCAGCAGGAGCAGATCGCAGACTTCACGGACGGCACCGCGGCCCCCGTTGATGTGGGTAACGTAGTCCGCACGCGGGATCAGCAGCGGATGCGCATCGGCAACGGCGATACTCAGCCCAACTTCAGCCATTACGGGCCAGTCAATCAGATCGTCCCCGACGTAGGCCACGTTTTCCGGTGCGATAGCCAGTTTACCCAGTAAATCGTTGAACGCCGCCATCTTATCGGATTGACCCTGATACAAATGGGTAATGCCTAAGGTTTCACAGCGATCTTCTACCAGTTTAGCTTTCCGTCCGGTGATGATAGCCACCTCGATACCTGAGGTCAGCGCACAGCGGATACCGTAGCCGTCGCGAACGTTAAACGCTTTAAGCTCTTCACCGTTATTGCCCATATAAATCAGGCCATCGGAGAGTACGCCATCCACATCCAGAATGAGCAGGCGAATGTTTTCCGCCTTTGCCATCATCTGGGTACTGACCGGACCATAACAGGTTGCAAGGGATGCACCCGCATTACTCATTGTCTTATCCTTCATTACACTACGCCTGCGCGCAGCAGATCATGCATATGTACCACACCCAGCAACTGGTCGCCATCGGCAACCATAACGGAGGTGATATGACGGGACTGCATCAGGTTCAGCACATCCACTGCCAGCGTCCCCGGGCGCACGCGAATGCCGCCGGGTGTCATCACATCGGCAATGCCCAGCGTACGGACATCCACACCCATGTCGAACACGCGACGCAGGTCGCCATCGGTGAAGATCCCCTGAATTTTCATCAGATCGTCGCACACGACCGTCATACCCAGATTCTTACGGGTGATTTCCAGCAGCGCATCACGCAGGGAGGCGGCTTTACTGACGTGAGGGATTTCATCCCCTGTGTGCATAATATCGTTAACCCGCAGCAGCAACTTACGCCCCAGCGCGCCGCCCGGGTGGGAAAGGGCGAAATCTTCCGGCGTAAAACCACGGGCTTCCAGCAGCGCCACGGCGAGCGCATCGCCCATCACCAGCGCCGCGGTGGTGCTGGAGGTCGGCGCCAGGCCGAGCGGGCAGGCCTCTTTCGGCACCTTTACGCACAGGTGAATATCGGCTGCGCGCGCCATGCTACTTTCCGGACGGCTGGTCATGCAAATGAGCGGCACCTGCAGACGCTTCAGTACCGGGATCAGCGCCAGAATTTCATTGGACTCACCGGAGTTGGACAGCGCGATGACGATATCCTGCGGCGTGACCATACCCAGGTCGCCGTGGGCGGCTTCCCCCGGGTGGACAAAGAATGAAGAGGTTCCGGTACTGGCAAACGTTGCCGCCATTTTGCGTCCAATGTGGCCGGACTTGCCCATCCCCATCACCACGACTTTGCCGGCACAGTAGAATATCTTCTCACATGCCAGACTAAAATCCTGATTAATGTACTGATCCAACTGCGCCAGACCTTCACGTTCAATCTCCAGAACGTCTTTGCCTGCTTTCTGAAAGTCAAAACCCGGCTGCAATTCTATTTGCGACATAATGCGTTTCCGTTTACCCAGAGAGAAGAGGCGAGAGCCAGTACAGCATCGCCATCCATACGATAAATCCACCCGTCAACAGCGCGCCTGCGCCTTTGCCAATCTGTCGTTGCCGCCGCCAGCAGAGCAGGGCAAATATCACGCTGACCAGCAGCATCGCACCGTAATCGCGTGAAAACGCCAGGGGGTTAAAGGGCCCCGGCGTAATCAGGGCCGGCAGACCCATTACTATCGCGATATTAAAAATATTGGAGCCGATGATATTACCAATGGCAATGTCATCCTCTCCTTTCCGCGCCCCGGCAATGGCCGTGGCCAGCTCTGGCAGACTGGTACCGATAGCAATAACCGTCAGGCCAATGGTCAGTTCGCTGATGGCAAAATAGTTCGCCACGACCGTCGCGTTATCTACGACCATGCGCGTGGCCATCGGCATGATGATCAGCGCCACGCCAAGCCAGAGCAGGGCGACGGGGAGCGTGCCTTCCCGCGGGAGTTCGGCGACCTGCTCACGCGTGAGGCTATCGTGCCCCTGCTTCTCAGCCAGACGGGCGATCTTAACACTATACAGCAACCAAATGACGGCCAGCGCCAGCAAGAAAATGCCGTCACTGACGCTCAGTATGCCATCATAAAATACGCACCCTGCCAGCAGACTTACGATTAACATTAGCGGCAATTCACGACGCAGAACATCAGAATGCACGCGAAATGGATGGAGCAGTGCCGCCAGGCCTAAGATCAACAATATATTAACGATATTAGAGCCAATCGCGGTACCGACGGCCAGGTCTAACTGGCCATGCAGCGATGCCGAGACAGAGACGATGATTTCAGGAAGTGACGTTCCAACGCTGACAACGGTCATCCCGATCACGAGAGGTGGCACGCCCGTCAGACGACACAGGATAGATGCAGCAAACACTAAACGGTCAGCACTGTAGACCACCAAAAGTAAACCAATTATTAACAGTGCTGTTGCTAAAAGCATCAAAAGTCCTTTCTTCAGGTATACTCGTCGGTCCATCGCGCGGGAATGGCTGGACTGCATACAGTCTGAGGCGTAACGAATTCCTAATTTTGACTTTATGCGCCGGAAAAGTAAAACAAATGCCAGCTTTCGCTAACCTCAACGGCTATTATTCTGTAAAAATGCTGAGTTTAGGGCTGATCCAGGCTGCATGCCTAAACGTGAGCAGGGTAAGAAAGGAACCATAAATGAGCCAAACGATGGCGAATTTAGTCGATGTCCGCGGTGTGAGTTTTTCTCGCGCCAACAGATTGATATTTGATGATATTTCGTTGACCGTACCGCGTGGCAAGATCACGGCCATCATGGGGCCGTCCGGGATCGGTAAAACGACACTGCTGCGTCTTATTGGTGGGCAGATCCCACCTGACAGTGGTGAAATCCTCTTTGATGGCGAAAATGTCCCGGAGATGTCGCGCTCGCGTCTGTATACCGTTCGCAAGCGCATGAGCATGCTCTTTCAGTCGGGGGCGTTGTTCACCGATATGAACGTCTTTGATAACGTGGCCTATCCGCTGCGCGAACATACCAGCCTGCCGCCTGCGTTGCTGAAAAGTACGGTGATGATGAAGCTTGAAGCCGTCGGTTTGCGCGGGGCGGCGAAGCTGATGCCTTCGGAACTCTCCGGCGGGATGGCGCGCCGCGCCGCGCTGGCGCGAGCCATTGCATTAGAACCGGATTTAATTATGTTCGATGAACCGTTCGTCGGGCAGGATCCCATCACGATGGGCGTGCTGGTGAAGCTCATCTCTGAGCTGAACAGCGCACTTGGCGTAACCTGCATTGTGGTTTCTCACGATGTGCCGGAAGTGTTGAGCATCGCCGATTACGCCTATATCGTGGCGGACAAAAAGATCGTCGCACACGGTAGCGCCCAGGCGTTGCAGGAAAATTGCGATCCGCGCGTGCGACAGTTCCTCGACGGTATTGCCGATGGCCCTGTGCCGTTCCGCTACCCGGCGGGCGACTATCGTGACGATTTACTGGGAATAGGGAGTTAAGCCACTCATGCTGTTAAATGCGTTGGCCGCTCTCGGACACCGTGGCATAAAAACCATCAGGACGTTCGGGCGTGCCGGATTGATGTTATTCAACGCGCTGGTCGGCAAGCCGGAGTTCCGAAAGCATGCGCCTTTACTGGTGCGTCAACTCTATAACGTCGGCGTGCTGTCGATGCTCATCATCATTGTGTCCGGTCTGTTTATCGGCATGGTGCTGGGGCTGCAGGGCTACCTCGTCCTGACAACCTACAGTGCGGAAACCAGTCTCGGGATGCTGGTGGCGCTTTCGCTGCTGCGTGAACTGGGGCCGGTTGTGGCGGCGCTGTTGTTCGCCGGACGCGCGGGGTCGGCATTAACGGCTGAAATTGGCCTGATGCGTGCGACTGAGCAGCTCTCCAGTATGGAGATGATGGCGGTTGACCCGCTGCGTCGCGTAATTTCGCCGCGTTTCTGGGCTGGGGTGATCTCTTTACCGTTACTGACTATTCTGTTTGTCGCCGTGGGTATCTGGGGCGGTTCGCTGGTTGGCGTTCACTGGAAAGGCATTGATGCCGGTTTCTTCTGGTCCGCCATGCAGGACGCCATCGACCTGCGAATGGATCTGGTTAACTGTCTGATTAAAAGCGTGGTATTCGCCATTACGGTCACCTGGATTGCCTTGTTCAATGGTTACGATGCCATCCCGACGTCGGCAGGCATTAGCCGTGCAACTACACGTACAGTCGTACATTCGTCGCTGGCCGTACTGGGTCTGGATTTTGTGCTCACCGCACTGATGTTTGGGAATTGAGTTCATGCAAACGAAAAAAAATGAAATTTGGGTCGGCGTGTTCCTGCTGCTGGCGCTGCTGGCCGCACTGTTTATCTGCCTGAGAGCGGCGGATATCACCTCCGTGCGTACCGAGCCGACATATCGCATCTATGCCACCTTCGATAACATCGGCGGGCTGAAGGCCCGTTCACCGGTCCGTATTGGCGGCGTGGTGATCGGACGCGTATCAGACATTACGCTTGATGAGAAAACCTATCTGCCACGCGTCGCGATGGATATCGAAGAGCGTTACAACCATATTCCGGACACCAGTTCCCTGTCGATCCGGACTTCCGGTCTGCTGGGTGAACAATATCTGGCGCTTAACGTCGGCTTTGAAGACCCCGAGCTGGGAACGACTATTCTTAAAGACGGCAGCGTTATTCAGGATACGAAGTCCGCAATGGTGCTGGAAGATATGATTGGTCAGTTCCTTTACAACAGTAAAGGGGATGAGAAAAAATCCGACGCTGCCCCTGCGCAGTCTGAAGATCATACCGACGTCGCACCGACACCTGGCACGACGCATTAATTTCAGGAGAAGTCATTCATGTTTAAACGACTGTTAATGGTGGCCATGCTGGTCATTGCCCCTCTTACCGCTGCCCATGCTGCGGATCAGAGTAACCCGTACAAACTGATGGACGAAGCGGCGAAGAAAACCTTCGACCGTCTTAAAAACGAACAGCCTAAAATTCGTGCGAATCCTGATTACCTGCGTGACGTTGTTGACCAGGAATTGCTGCCGTATGTGCAGATTAAATATGCGGGTGCGCTGGTGCTGGGTCGTTATTACAAAGACGCGACCCCTGCGCAGCGTGAGGCCTACTTTGCCGCGTTCCGTGAATATCTGAAGCAGGCTTATGGTCAGGCGCTGGCGATGTATCACGGCCAGACCTACCAGATTGCACCTGAGCAACCGCTGGGTGATGCGACCATCGTGCCTATCCGTGTGACGATCAACGATCCTAACGGTCGTCCGCCGGTTCGTCTGGATTTCCAGTGGCGTAAAAACAGCCAGACAGGCCACTGGCAGGCGTATGACATGATCGCCGAAGGGGTAAGCATGATCACCACCAAGCAGAACGAGTGGAGCGACCTGCTGCGCACTAAAGGCATTGATGGCCTGACTGCACAGCTGCAGTCCATTGCTCGTCAGAAAATCACGCTGGACGAGAAGAAGTAATGTCACAGCAACTCAGCTGGTCGCGTGAAGGCGAGACATTGAAACTGTCCGGCGAACTGGATCAGGACCTCCTGAACCCGTTATGGGACCAGCGCCATGACGCCATGCAGGGCGTGACGCTGATTGACTTAAGCGGTATCACCCGGGTGGATACGGCAGGTGTTGCGCTGCTTGCCCATCTGGTTGCCGAGGGGAAAAAGCAGGGGGCGAGCGTCAGGCTTCACGGCGCGAGCGATAATGTCGTGACCCTTGCGCAGCTCTACAATCTTCCTCAGGACGTACTGCCTCGTTAATATTTTCAGTGCGTTACTTCCGAAAGCCCTGACAGTTTCATCGTCGGGGCTTTTTGCTTGTTTAAGACGACGCCACTTTGCTCTAAGATGTTGGGCTTGTTTTCACTATCAGATGATTAAGAACCCATGGAAAATCATGAAATCCAGACAGTGCTGATGAATGCACTCTCCCTTCAGGAAGCCCACGTCACTGGCGATGGCAGTCACTTCCAGGTTATTGCTGTGGGTGAGATGTTCGACGGCATGAGCCGCGTGAAGAAACAGCAGGCTGTGTACGCGCCGCTGATGGAATATATTGCGGATAACCGCATCCACGCCCTGTCGATTAAAGCGTTCACCCCGCAAGAGTGGGCACGCGATCGCAAACTAAACGGTTTTTGAGCTGAGGGCGACAGGCCCGCAGCACGGTTGAATTTATAAGAGAGCACACAATGGATAAATTTCGTGTACAGGGGCCAACGCGCCTCCAGGGCGAAGTCACAATTTCTGGCGCGAAAAACGCCGCGCTGCCAATCCTCTTTGCTGCGCTGCTCGCGGAAGAGCCGGTAGAAATTCAAAACGTCCCGAAACTGAAAGATATCGACACGACCATGAAGTTGCTCACCCAGTTGGGCACTAAAGTTGAGCGTAACGGTTCTGTCTGGATCGACGCCAGCAATGTGAATAACTTCTCTGCACCTTACGATCTGGTGAAAACCATGCGTGCTTCCATCTGGGCGCTTGGCCCGCTGGTGGCGCGTTTTGGCCAGGGGCAGGTTTCACTTCCGGGCGGTTGTGCCATCGGGGCGCGTCCGGTTGACCTGCATATCTTTGGCCTGGAAAAACTGGGCGCAGAGATCAAACTGGAAGAAGGTTACGTTAAAGCGTCCGTCAACGGTCGTCTGAAAGGCGCGCACATTGTCATGGACAAGGTGAGCGTGGGCGCAACAGTCACCATTATGTCAGCGGCAACGCTGGCTGAAGGTACCACGATCATCGAAAACGCCGCGCGTGAGCCGGAAATTGTTGATACCGCCAACTTCCTCGTGGCGCTGGGGGCGAAGATCTCCGGTCAGGGTACTGACCGTATCACCATTGAAGGCGTTGAGCGTCTGGGTGGTGGTGTTTATCGCGTCCTGCCGGACCGTATCGAAACCGGTACCTTCCTGGTGGCAGCGGCGATCTCTGGCGGTAAGATTGTTTGCCGTAACGCACAGCCTGATACCCTGGATGCGGTGCTGGCGAAGCTGCGCGATGCCGGCGCGGATATCGAAATCGGTGAAGACTGGATCAGCCTCGATATGCACGGTCAGCGTCCAAAAGCTGTCAATGTGCGTACGGCGCCACACCCGGCGTTCCCGACGGACATGCAGGCGCAATTCACCCTGTTGAACCTGGTCGCCGAAGGGACGGGCTTCATCACTGAAACCATTTTCGAGAACCGCTTTATGCACGTACCGGAGCTGATCCGTATGGGCGCGCATGCAGAGATCGAGAGTAATACCGTAATTTGCCACGGCGTGGAGAAACTGTCGGGTGCTCAGGTGATGGCCACCGATCTGCGTGCGTCTGCGAGCCTGGTGCTGGCGGGTTGTATCGCGGAAGGGACAACGATTGTGGATCGTATTTATCACATCGATCGTGGTTATGAGCGTATCGAAGATAAACTGCGCGCGCTGGGTGCGAATATCGAGCGTGTGAAGGGCGAGTAATCGTTCCGGCAGCCCCCTGCCAGCAATGACCGGGGGGTTGCTGTGCCTGTCAATTAACGTGTTATTCCTGCAATCCTTTCTTTGCCTTTTTCTGGCGAATCATGCGCGTTCTGTCAATAAACTCATGGGTAATGGGATCGTGGTAACGCGAGGGCCAAATCACCCACGGGTGCGTATCCAGCGCCGTTGCGATAATGAGCTCTCCCTTGGGCCATGGGCGGGTGAGGGCGTTTGCCAGGGTTGAAGAACTCAGACCGTGGCGGCGGGACTCTGCTGCCAGTGACGTGCCTCTTTTGCGCAGTGCGGCAATAATATCCGCCGTGTGCCAGTCGATAAATTTCGTGTCCATAACGCTGTCCTTAGTTCGGATTCACCTTCGCCGTTTCGTCAGAAACGACGGGGTTACTATACCCATTTCACACTCTTGTTCTAAAAAGTTCGCGTTACTTGAAGGGATATTCAGAATAAGGCACAGCTTTATTCATGCGGTCTCTAAACCGATGCGTTTACATGAAGACGTAATTTACAGGAACGTACGGGAATCTCCCCGCAAAGGCGCGGGGAGAAACAGGAGGGATCACCGATCGCGCTGAACGGCGATGTGCGCCAGACCGATCAGCGCATCGCGCCACGGGCTGTCTGGAATAACCTGAAGTGCAGCAATGGCTTTATCCGCTTCCTCTTCCGCACGCTGGCGCGTCCACTCGAGCGATCCGCAAATGGCCATGGTTTCCAGTACGGGTTCCAGAAGATGGCGGCCATTTCCCTGCTCAATCGCTTCACGGATCATTTTCGCCTGGTCGGCCGTTCCGTTGCGCATGGCGTGGAGCAGCGGCAGGGTCGGTTTGCCTTCGTTCAGGTCATCCCCCACGTTTTTGCCGAGCGTCTCGCCGTCCGCACTGTAGTCCAGCAAATCATCAATCAGCTGGAATGCCGTACCCAGATAACGACCGTAGTCCTGCAGCCCTTTTTCCTGGGCGTCGGTACAGTCAGCCAGAATGCCGGAACACTGGGCGGCTGCTTCAAACAGGCGCGCGGTTTTGCTGTAGATCACGCGCATGTAGTTTTCTTCAGTAATATCAGGATCGTTGACGTTCATCAGTTGCAGTACTTCGCCTTCTGCGATGACGTTAACGGCTTCGGACATCACTTCCAGTACTTTCAGGGAGCCCAGACTGGTCATCATCTGGAAGGCGCGGGTATAGATAAAATCCCCCACCAGTACGCTGGCTGCGTTCCCGAAAGCGGCGTTCGCCGTGGCTTTGCCGCGACGCATATCCGATTCATCCACAACATCATCATGCAGAAGCGTCGCTGTGTGAATAAATTCGATGAGCGCTGCGATGGTGATGTGGGCATTTCCCTGATAACCAACGGCTCTGGCAGCCAGAATGGCAATCATCGGACGTATGCGTTTACCGCCACCGCTGACAATGTAATAGCCCAACTGATTGATCAGTTGAACGTCAGAGTTGAGTTGCTCCAGGATTGCTGCATTCACACCCGCCATATCTTGCGCGGTTAACTCGTTGATTTTTTCTAAATTCATCGCAAAAGCCGGGCTTTTTATCCTGTTGATCCCATCTACTATGGGGTAACGAAGGGTTTCGGTTTATCAATAGTATTGCTGATTGTACTGAAAAAACGGCTCAGATAAACGTTACCGTACGTGTTGTGTTTTTTTTCTTCATGTATTGACGGTAGCACTTGTCAAAGGCTCGCGTTTTGCGTAATATTCGCGCCCTATTGTGAATATTTATAGCGCACTCTGATTCATACGAGGACGTGCGCGGAAGCGGAGTTTATATGTACGCGGTTTTCCAAAGTGGTGGTAAACAACACCGAGTAAGCGAAGGTCAGACCGTTCGCCTGGAAAAGCTGGACATCGCAACTGGCGAATCTGTTGAGTTCGCAGAAGTTCTGATGATCGCAAACGGTGAAGAAGTCAAAATCGGCGTTCCTTTCGTTGATGGCGGCGTTATCAAAGCTGAAGTTGTTGCACACGGTCGTGGCGAGAAAGTTAAAATCGTTAAGTTTCGTCGTCGTAAGCACTACCGTAAGCAGCAGGGCCACCGTCAGTGGTTCACTGATGTGAAAATTACTGGCATCAGCGCCTAAGACCTGAGGAGAGATTTAAATGGCACATAAAAAGGCTGGCGGCTCCACACGTAACGGTCGCGATTCAGAAGCTAAACGCCTGGGCGTTAAGCGTTTCGGTGGCGAATCCGTTCTGGCGGGTAGCATCATCGTTCGTCAACGTGGTACCAAATTCCACGCTGGCAACAACGTAGGTTGCGGTCGTGACCACACTCTGTTTGCTAAAGCAGACGGTAAAGTGAAATTTGAAGTTAAAGGCCCGAACAACCGTAAATACATCAGCATCGTTGCTGAGTAAGGTTTTCTCGGTCCGGTAACGGATTAAAGCCCCGCAACCTGTTGCGGGGCTTTTTACATTGGAAACCCGGTAATTTTTTCTGTAGGGAAAACGGGCATGAAGCAGCAGGCCGGCATAGGTATTCTTTTGGCGCTCACTACCGCAATGTGCTGGGGTGCGCTGCCAATTGCAATGAAGCAGGTACTGGAAGTGATGGAGCCGCCTACGGTGGTCTTTTATCGCTTTCTGATGGCAAGTATCGGCCTCGGGGCGATTCTGGCTGTCAAAGGTAAGCTTCCTCCGCTGCGACTCTTCCGGAAACCGCGCTGGCTTGTGTTACTGGCTATCGCGACAGGTGGACTGTTTGGGAACTTCATCCTGTTCAGTTCTTCCCTGCAATATCTTAGCCCTACGGCGTCACAGGTGATTGGTCAGCTTTCACCCGTGGGCATGATGGTCGCCAGCGTCTTTATCCTCAAGGAGAAGATGCGCGGTACGCAGATTATCGGGGCGAGCATGCTGCTATGCGGTCTGGTGATGTTCTTCAACACCAGTCTGATCGAGATTTTTACCCGGCTGACCGATTACACCTGGGGTGTGATCTTCGGTGTAGGGGCAGCAACGGTCTGGGTGAGCTATGGTGTCGCGCAAAAGGTGTTATTGCGTCGTCTTGCCTCACAGCAGATCCTCTTTTTGCTGTACACTTTGTGTACACTGGCGTTGTTGCCGTTAGCGAAGCCGGGGGTAATCACCGAGCTTAGCGACTGGCAACTGGCGTGCCTCATTTTTTGTGGGCTGAACACGCTGGTTGGTTATGGCGCGCTGGCCGAAGCAATGGCGCGCTGGCAGGCAGCACAGGTGAGCGCATTAATTACGCTTACTCCGCTGTTTACGCTGTTATTTTCAGATTTGTTATCAATGGCCTGGCCCGATGTCTTCGTCAGACCGATGCTCAACCTGTTGGGCTATCTCGGTGCGTTTGTCGTGGTTGCGGGCGCGATGTATTCCGCCATTGGTCATCGTCTTTGGGGACGTTGGCGCAAAAATGAAGCGGTTGTAGTAGTCCCCCGCTCAGGCGAATGAGTTACGGAGTGTAAAATGAAGTTTGTTGATGAAGCGACGATCCTTGTCGTGGCTGGTGATGGCGGCAACGGTTGCGTGAGCTTCCGCCGTGAAAAGTATATCCCTCGTGGCGGCCCTGACGGCGGCGACGGCGGGGATGGTGGTGACGTGTGGCTGGAGGCGGATGAGAACCTCAACACGCTGATCGACTACCGTTTTGAAAAATCCTTCCGCGCTGAACGTGGTCAGAACGGCCAGAGCCGTGACTGTACCGGTAAACGCGGAAAAGACGTCACCATTAAGGTGCCTGTCGGTACGCGTGTGATTGACCAGGGGACCGGTGAAACCATGGGTGACATGACCAAACACGGTCAGCGCCTGATGGTCGCTAAAGGTGGCTGGCACGGTCTGGGCAACAGCCGTTTTAAATCATCTGTTAACCGTACGCCACGTCAGAAAACCATGGGTACGCCGGGCGATAAGCGCGATCTGCAGTTGGAGCTGATGCTTCTGGCAGACGTGGGCATGCTCGGGATGCCAAACGCGGGCAAATCGACGTTTATTCGTGCCGTCTCTGCTGCGAAACCAAAAGTGGCGGACTATCCGTTTACGACCCTGGTGCCAAGCCTGGGCGTTGTTCGTATGGATAACGAGAAGAGTTTCGTGGTTGCCGATATTCCGGGTCTGATTGAAGGCGCAGCGGAAGGTGCCGGTCTGGGTATCCGCTTCCTGAAACACCTTGAGCGTTGCCGCGTCCTGCTGCACCTGATCGATATTGATCCAATTGATGGTTCCGATCCGGTAGAAAATGCCCGTATCATCGTCGGCGAGCTGGAGAAATACAGCGAAAAACTGGCGAACAAACCGCGCTGGCTGGTCTTTAACAAAATTGACCTGATGGATAAAGCCGAAGCGGAAGCAAAAGCGAAAGCCATTGCTGAAGCGATGGGCTGGGAAGATAAATACTATCTTATCTCCGCCGCAAGCCAGGTGGGCGTGAAAGATCTGTGCTGGGATGTGATGACCTTCATCATCGAGAACCCAGTTGTTCAGGCGGAAGAAGCCAAACAGCCAGAAAAAGTCGAATTCATGTGGGATGACTACCACCGCCAGCAGCTCGAAGAGCTGGAAGCGGAAGGGGATGATGAAGACTGGGACGATGACTGGGATGAAGACGACGAAGAAGGCGTCGAGTTCATCTACAAGCACTAATCGTCGTGAAAGGCCCCTGTTGATTCAGGGGCTTTTTTTATTCTAACGTTGCAGGCAGCCAGCAGCTGGCAATGAGACCGCCTTTCTCGCCATTCTCCAGCGTCAGTTTTCCATGATGAAGCTGCAGGATACGCTGCACGATGCTCAGGCCCAGGCCACTGCCACCATAGCGTTGGTCGAGACGGCGGAACGGTTCTGTGATTGACTGTCGGTGCGCTTCATCGATACCGGGCCCCTGATCGATAACGCTGACCAGCGTTCCGCCGCCCTGCGCGGATAATGTCACTGTGATGGTTGTCCCGGCAGGGCTGTAACGTCCGGCATTTTCAAGCAGGTTGCGCAGCATAAGACGCAGAAGCACAGCGTCTCCCTGCACCGTGAGCGCACTTTTAGCCGGCCAAATAACCGTATGCTCTTTGGCTTCATGCTCAAGGCCAAGCGGCGTAATAATCGTGTCTGTCCAGTTCACCGTCTCGTAGTGACCGCTCGCCATCGCCTGCCCGGCGCGCGCCAGCATCAGCAGCTGTTCAATCGTGTGCATCAACTGATCGATACGGGTTATCAATGTCGCGGCCTGCGGCGCGCCTGACTGCGCCATGAGTTCCAGATGCAGCCTGATCCCGGCGAGGGGCGTTCGCAGCTCGTGTGCGGCGTCGGCGGTAAACAGCCTCTCTTGTTGAATGGTGTGATCCAGCCGGGCAAGCAGCTGATTGAGAGAGGTGGTGACGGCGCCAATCTCTTCCATGTCAGAGTACATCGGAAGCGGGGTCAGGTTATCCGCCGAACGATTCGCCAGACTGACACGCAGTTTATTCAGGGGCCGGGTTATCCAGGTGACGGCCCAGAAGGAGAAGAACAGGGTGAAGCCGACCATCACCAGGGAAGGGACCAGCAGCGAGGCAATCGCTTCACGGATCTCTTTCTCGACATGGTTATTACGTGACTTGGCAGACAATGTTTCATTGACCAGAAAACCAATCTGCTCGCGGCTTTCATGCCAGAGCCAGATCACGCTGATCAGCTGGAAAAACAACAGTATCACCGCCAGCAGAACCATTAACCGCCGACGCATGCTGTTCATTTCTGACTCTCCAGACGGTAGCCCACGCCGCGGACGGTTTTGATCCTGTCTTTCCCGAGCTTACGACGCAGATTATGGATATGAACCTCAAGGGTATTCGACCCCGGATCGTCCTGCCAGGAGTAGATATCCTGCTGGAGGGTTTCACGGTGCACCGTCTGTCCGCTGCGCATAATCAGGCGCGTAAGCAGGGCAAACTCTTTGGGCGTGACTTCTACCGGCTGGGACTGGCGCAGGACCTGCTGGGTTTGCAGATTCAGCGTGATATCGCCGTCGGTGAGTAAGTTATCACTGTGTCCCTGATAACGGCGGATTAGGGCCCGGACGCGCGCCTGCAACTCTGCCAGAGCAAAGGGCTTCACCAGATAATCATCGGCTCCAGCATCAAGGCCGGTAATACGATCTTCAATGGCATCGCGTGCCGTCAGGATCAACACCGGATTAGCGATGCCGCGGCGACGCCACTGGGTGAGCAGCGTCGCGCCGTCTTTATCCGGTAAACCTAAATCGAGGATCACCAGACTGTATTCGCCGCTCTGGATCAGGGCATCGGCCTCCGCCGCCGTGGCGGCGCAGTCGAGGGCATATCCTTCACTGGCCAGCGCAAGCGCCAGCCCTTCCTGTAATAACAGATCGTCTTCAACTATAAGTAGTTTCATCGCTAGTTATTCTGGTAGATGTCCTTATAAAGCCTGCTTTCGAAGCGAACCAGTGGAATACGACGGTTGCGCTGGTCGGTCGGTTCGACGGCATAGCCGGAAAGATACTGCACGAATGCCATGCGCTGTCCGCTGGCGGTAGTGATGAAGCCTGCAAGGTTGTATACCCCTTGCAGTGAACCTGTTTTGGCTGACACTTTACCATCAACGCCGGCAGCGTGAAGGCCGGCCCGGTATTGAAGTGAACCGTCATGCCCGGCGAGCGGCAGCATCGAGATAAAGTTTAGCTCAGTGTCATGTTGAGCAATGTACTGAAGCACTTGCATCATGGTTGCCGGGGCGATCAAATTGTGTCGCGATAACCCGGAGCCATCGACAGCGATAGTATTACCCAGGTCGATTCCCGCCTGCTGACGTAAGATCTGACGGACTGCATCGGAACCTGCACGCCAGGTTCCTGGAACGCCAAAGCGCGCGTGACCAATCATGCGGAACACCGTGTCAGCGATCATATTGTCAGACTTCTTCAGCATGATCCTTAGCAGATCGTGCAACGGTTCAGACTGTTTGCTGGCGATAACCGTGCCGGGTTGGTTAACCTGCGTCTGGCGCAGCAGGGTACCGGTATAGGTGATCCCTGCCTGTTTCAGTTCGTCCTTAAGAATGGCGCCTGCGTAGCTTGCGCCATCCTGGATGGCGAAGGCCAGCGGCAGTGGATCGGCACGCTGCGTCAGGCAGCCGGTAAGCGTGAAGCGATTAAGATCGCCGGGCACCACATCCAGTTCGCAATACTGTGCATCCGGAGAGCCCTTGGCCAGCGTGCGGACCTGGCTGAACATCGTGACCGGGTAGTAAGACGCCACGCGGATAAACGCTAAATCATCCGGTTTGGGAGCGCTGTAAAGCGAAACCGAGAAGCAGTTTCGGTCAACAATCGCGGCGGCGGGCGGGGCGCTAAAGCATTGCGTCATGTCGTTCCACGGCCAGCCGGGGGCTTTATCATGGCTGGCAAAGATGGAGGTGTCGATGAGTACGTTTCCATCAACCTTCTGCACGCCCGATTTTTTCAGCACTGCCACCATATTGCGAATATCCTGGCGTTTAAAGGTCGGGTCGCCGCCAAAACGGGCGATCAGATCGCCTTTCAGTTCGCCATTTTCGACCTTGCCTTTGGTCTCTAGCGTGGTGGTAAAGCGGAAGTCAGGACCAAGCTGAAGGAGGGCGGCAAGCGCAGTGATCACCTTCTGGGTGCTGGCAGGCAGGGCCATCTGTTGACTATGGTAGTCAATCTCCGGCGTCTGCGCCCCGACCTTTTGCACCATCAAGGCAAGGTTGGCACCTGCGGGCAGTTGATTAATATACTCATCAACATTCGCGGCCTGAACGCTGAACGTTATACTGGTAGTCAATCCGATGATAAATCTGGAAAATCGCATAATCTCGCGCTAACAACCCGAAAACAAACCGTCATACTACGGTGCATGGCACTGCAAAGTAAACGATGACCCATAGTGAACTTCGCGGTAAAATGCGTATCAAATTGAAAATTGCTGCTGACCTGGGGCGTTGCTCCCGGGTCGGTTTTCTTTTTGCTTCTGGCCTGCTCTTGAGGGCCGGGGCAGGGAACACTGCTCCCAACAGGAATGTTTAAGAGGTATAACAAATGCAAGCTATTCCGATGACCTTACGTGGTGCCGAAAAACTGCGCGAAGAGCTGGATTTCCTGAAATCCGTTCGCCGCCCTGAAATCATCGCCGCTATCGCGGAAGCGCGTGAGCATGGCGACCTGAAAGAGAATGCTGAATACCACGCGGCGCGTGAGCAGCAGGGTTTCTGTGAAGGGCGTATTAAAGATATCGAAGCGAAGCTGTCGAATGCGCAGGTTATCGATATTACCAAAATGCCAAACAATGGCCGCGTGATCTTCGGCTCAACGGTTACCGTGCTGAACCTGGATACCGACGAAGAGCAAACGTATCGTATCGTGGGTGACGATGAAGCCGACTTCAAACAGAACCTGATTTCGGTGAACTCACCCATTGCTCGCGGCCTGATTGGCAAAGAGCAGGATGATGTTGTCACCATCCGCACCCCTGGCGGTGAAGTCGAATACGAAATTATCAAGGTTGAGTACCTGTAATTCGCCTCTCTGCAAAGATGTTGATACATTGTAAAGAAAGGAAAAAGGCCGCATAGCGGCCTTTTAACAACTCAAGGAGCATGGCATTTTGCTCACCTGCTGACAGAAATCCCTCGTTTAACACAGAAAATGTGTTTGATTCAGGATATCCTTAGCGTGGCAGCGAGATTTTACGCTCTTTAGATGGGCGATAGAGCACCAGCGTTTTACCGATGACCTGTACATTACAGGCGCCGGTTTCGCGCACGATGGCTTCCACGATCAGGTTTTTAGTGTCTCTGTCTTCAGAGGCGATTTTCACCTTGATCAGCTCGTGGTGTTCCAGCGCTTGTTCAATCTCGGCAAGCACCCCTTCGGTCAAACCATTGTTGCCAAGCATCACTACAGGCTTGAGCGGATGTGCCAGACCTTTAAGGTGCTGTTTTTGTTTAGTACTCAGATTCATCGTATATTTTTGCTTACGTTGGGATTGAAAACGGTTCATTCTACCGCCATCTCCCTTATATCGCCAAATAGCTGCGTAGAAATTTACGTCACAGGCAAGCAACGATGAACCAGGACGGAAATGTTAAATGACAGGTAAAAAGCGTTCTGCCAGCTCCAGCCGCTGGCTTCAGGAACACTTTAGCGATATATATGTTCAACAGGCACAGAAAAAGGGGTTGCGTTCCCGTGCCTGGTTTAAACTTGATGAAATACAGCAAAGTGACAAACTTTTTAAGCCGGGGATGACGGTTGTCGACCTCGGAGCAGCACCTGGCGGATGGTCCCAGTATGCGGTAACGCAGATCGGCGGAACGGGCCGAATCATCGCGTGCGATCTTTTACCAATGGATCCTATCGTCGGTGTCGACTTCCTTCAGGGCGACTTTCGTGATGAATTAGTGCTGAAAGCGTTACTTGATCGTGTAGGTGACAGTAAGGTCCAGGTTGTCATGTCAGATATGGCACCAAATATGTGTGGAACACCGGCGGTGGATATCCCCCGCGCCATGTATCTGGTGGAGCTAGCGTTAGAAATGTGTCGTGATGTACTAGCGCCTGGTGGTAGTTTTGTTGTGAAGGTGTTTCAGGGCGAAGGTTTCGAGGAGTATCTTAAGGAAATTCGCTCCCTGTTTGCGAAGGTCAAAGTTCGTAAGCCGGACTCTTCCCGGGCCCGTTCCCGTGAAGTGTATATTGTAGCGACCGGGCGAAAATGATAACCGGTAGATTTCAGGCGAAAGTTTGAATGAAACTGGATATAGAGTATCCTGACGCTGTTTTTAACACAGTTGTAATATGAGGTTAATCCCTTGAGTGACATGGCGAAAAACCTAATACTCTGGCTGGTCATTGCCGTTGTGCTGATGTCAGTATTCCAGAGCTTTGGGCCCAGCGAGTCGAATGGCCGCAAGGTGGATTATTCTACCTTCCTGCAGGAGGTCAATCAGGACCAGGTTCGCGAAGCGCGTATCAACGGACGTGAGATCAACGTTACCAAGAAAGATAGTAACCGTTACACGACTTACATCCCGGTGAACGATCCTAAGCTGCTTGATAACCTTCTGACCAAAAACGTCAAAGTTGTAGGCGAGCCGCCAGAAGAACCAAGCCTGCTGGCTTCTATCTTCATTTCCTGGTTCCCGATGCTGCTTCTTATCGGCGTCTGGATCTTCTTTATGCGCCAGATGCAGGGCGGCGGTGGCAAAGGTGCCATGTCGTTCGGTAAGAGCAAGGCGCGTATGCTGACGGAAGATCAGATCAAGACCACGTTTGCTGACGTCGCCGGTTGTGACGAAGCGAAAGAAGAAGTAGGTGAATTGGTTGAATACCTGCGTGAGCCGAGCCGTTTCCAGAAACTGGGCGGTAAGATCCCGAAAGGCGTTCTGATGGTTGGTCCTCCGGGTACCGGTAAAACCCTGCTGGCGAAAGCCATCGCGGGTGAAGCGAAGGTGCCGTTCTTTACTATTTCAGGTTCTGACTTCGTCGAAATGTTCGTGGGTGTTGGTGCATCTCGTGTGCGTGACATGTTCGAGCAGGCTAAGAAGGCAGCACCGTGCATTATCTTTATCGATGAAATCGACGCCGTAGGCCGCCAGCGTGGCGCGGGCCTTGGTGGTGGTCACGATGAACGTGAACAGACCCTGAACCAGATGCTGGTTGAGATGGACGGCTTCGAAGGTAACGAAGGTATCATCGTAATCGCGGCGACTAACCGTCCGGACGTTCTTGACCCGGCGCTGCTGCGTCCAGGCCGTTTCGACCGTCAGGTTGTTGTCGGTCTGCCGGATGTTCGCGGTCGTGAACAGATTCTGAAAGTCCATATGCGTCGCGTACCGCTGGCACCAGATATCGATGCGGCAATTATTGCGCGCGGTACCCCGGGCTTCTCCGGTGCGGACCTGGCTAACCTGGTCAACGAAGCTGCACTGTTTGCCGCTCGCGGTAACAAGCGCGTGGTGTCGATGGTCGAATTCGAGAAAGCGAAAGACAAAATCATGATGGGTGCGGAACGTCGCTCCATGGTGATGACGGAAGCGCAGAAAGAGTCCACTGCATACCACGAAGCAGGCCATGCGATTATCGGTCGCCTGGTGCCGGAACACGATCCGGTGCATAAAGTGACGATTATTCCACGCGGCCGTGCGCTGGGTGTGACCTTCTTCCTGCCTGAAGGCGACGCGATCAGCGCCAGCCGTCAGAAACTGGAAAGCCAGATTTCGACCCTGTACGGTGGTCGTCTGGCGGAAGAGATCATCTACGGGCCAGAACATGTTTCTACCGGTGCGTCCAACGACATTAAAGTCGCGACAAATCTGGCGCGTAACATGGTGACTCAGTGGGGCTTCTCCGACAAACTCGGTCCGCTGCTGTATGCAGAGGAAGAGGGTGAAGTGTTCCTGGGCCGCTCCGTGGCGAAAGCGAAACATATGTCCGATGAAACAGCTCGTATCATCGACCAGGAAGTGAAAGCGCTGATTGAACGTAACTATGGTCGCGCACGTCAGATCCTGAACGACAATATGGACATCCTGCATTCGATGAAAGATGCACTCATGAAATATGAGACCATCGATGCTCCGCAGATTGACGACCTGATGGCTCGCCGCGAAGTGCGTCCGCCAGCAGGCTGGGAAGACCCAGGCGCTTCCAACAATTCTGACAACAATGGCACTCCGCGTGCGCCGCGTCCGGTTGATGAACCGCGTACGCCGAACCCGGGCAACACCATGTCAGAACAGTTGGGCGATAAGTAAGTCACTGCTGTTGAAATGTTTTTCTGTACCTCAAACCCTGGAGCTTGCTCCGGGGTTTTTCTTTTTCATTAAACCACATTAATACCAGGGATTTAGCCATGAAACTATTCGCCCAGGACTCGCATCTCGATCTTTCACATCCTCATGTGATGGGGATCCTGAATGTTACCCCTGACTCCTTCTCAGATGGCGGCACGCATAACACCCTGATCGAGGCGGTTAAGCACGCCAATTTAATGATCAACGCGGGTGCCACCATTATTGACGTTGGCGGTGAGTCGACACGACCTGGTGCGGCAGATGTTTCGGTGGAAGAAGAGCTGGCACGCGTGGTGCCGGTGGTTGAAGCCATCGCCCAGCGCTTTGAGGTATGGATCTCCGTCGATACCTCCAAACCTGAGGTGATTCGGGAAGTGGCGAGAGTGGGTGCTCACATTATTAATGATATTCGTTCACTGACAGAGCCGGGGGCGATTGAAGCGGCCGCGGAAACCGGGCTGCCGGTGTGTCTGATGCACATGCAGGGTCAGCCGAAAACGATGCAGGATGCGCCGAAGTATGACGACGTCTTTGCGGATGTAAATCGCTTCTTTATTAAGCACATCGCACGCTGTGAACGTGCGGGCATCCCAAAAGAGAAATTGCTGCTCGACCCGGGGTTCGGTTTCGGTAAAAATCTCTCACACAATTATGCATTGCTTGCACGCTTATCAGAGTTTCATCATTTCGGCCTGCCGCTGCTGGTGGGTATGTCGAGAAAGTCGATGATTGGGCAGTTGCTTAATGTCGGTCCGAGTGAG
The DNA here is from genome assembly GCF_003986875.1 of Enterobacter sp. WCHEn090032. Classification (NCBI taxonomy): domain Bacteria; kingdom Pseudomonadati; phylum Pseudomonadota; class Gammaproteobacteria; order Enterobacterales; family Enterobacteriaceae; genus Enterobacter; species Enterobacter sp. WCHEn090032. The sequence goes on along the minus strand of NZ_RXRN01000014.1, from coordinate 68,930 downwards.
CGCCTGAGCGGGAGTCTGGCCTGCGCGGTGATTGCGGCGATGCAGGGGGCGCACATTATTCGTGTCCATGACGTCAAAGAAACAGTAGAAGCCATGCGTGTGGTGGAAGCCACACTGGCAGCGAAGGAAAACAAACGCTATGAGTAATCGTAAATATTTTGGTACCGATGGTATCCGTGGCCGGGTAGGCGATGCGCCAATCACCCCTGACTTTGTCCTGAAGCTTGGCTGGGCCGCTGGCAAGGTACTGGCACGTCATGGTTCCCGTAAGATCATTATCGGTAAAGATACCCGTATTTCGGGTTATATGCTGGAGTCTGCGCTGGAAGCCGGTCTGGCGGCTGCAGGTCTTTCTGCCTCCTTTACTGGGCCAATGCCAACGCCTGCTGTTGCGTATCTGACCCGCACCTTCCGCGCGGAAGCGGGGATTGTCATTTCTGCTTCTCACAACCCGTTCTATGACAACGGCATCAAATTCTTCTCTATCGATGGCACCAAGCTGCCGGACGAAGTGGAAGAAGCCATTGAAGCCGAGATGGAAAAAGAGATCACCTGTGTAGATTCCGCTGAGCTGGGGAAAGCGAACCGTATTGTCGATGCAGCGGGTCGTTACATTGAATTTTGCAAAGGTACGTTCCCGAACGAACTGAGCCTGGCGCACCTCAAAATTGTGGTGGACTGTGCAAACGGTGCGACCTATCACATCGCTCCGAATGTCTTCCGTGAGCTGGGTGCGAAAGTGATCGCTATCGGTTGTGAGCCGGATGGTCTGAACATTAACGAACAGGTCGGTGCGACGGACGTTCGTGCCCTGCAGGCGCGCGTGCTGGCGGAGAAAGCCGATCTGGGTATTGCGCTGGACGGTGACGGTGATCGTGTGATCATGGTCGACCACGAAGGGAATAAAGTCGACGGCGACCAGATCCTGTATATCATCGCGCGTGAAGGTCTGCGTCAGGGTCAGCTGCGCGGCGGCGCGGTGGGGACCCTGATGAGTAACATGGGTCTGGAACTGGCGCTGAAACAGCTTGGGATCCCGTTTGTCCGCGCGAAAGTGGGCGACCGCTATGTGCTGGAGAAACTTCAGGAGAAGGGCTGGCGTATCGGTGCTGAAAACTCGGGCCACGTGATCCTGCTGGACAAAACGACCACCGGTGACGGCATCGTGGCCGCGCTGCAGGTCGTTGCCGCCATGGCACGTAACCATATGACCCTGCAGGATCTCTGCAGCGGCATGAAAATGTTCCCGCAGGTGCTGGTAAACGTGCGCTTCACCGCCGGCAAAGGCGATCCGCTGGAAAGTGAAAATGTGAAAGCGGTAATGGCTGAGGTTGAAGCCGCGCTCGGCAGCCGTGGGCGCGTTCTGCTGCGTAAGTCTGGTACTGAACCGCTGATCCGCGTGATGGTAGAGGGCGAAGACGAAGCGCAGGTGACAGAATTTGCGCACCGTATTGCGGATGCCGTAAAGGCGGTTTAAACAGCCCGCAGCGGCGAACTGATAAACCCTAAAAAACGTTGTTACGTTTCAATGCAAAACGCCTGGTGGTCATTCACCGGGCGTTTTGTTTTTTATCTGGCAGAGCAAAAAAATAGCTAAGTACGGCTAATTATTTGATTTGGAATGATATTCGTAACAAAACGGATGAATGTTTTTATTTAAAATTACATGGGTTGTTATTTGTAATGTCATTTCATGTTAATGAAAAATTAAATAAGTGCCTGTCAGATGTCTCTTATTTCGTTGAATTAATTATTAAGAATGATCTTTCGTTATTGTTCAATAACAATATGGCATTAAATTTTTAAGCTAAATATAAATGTATTCTTAGTTTTTTTGTGTTTGGTTGTGTCAGTTTTTTTCTGAGTGAATAATGCCAGTGCTGCAGGGCAATACACCTGCGACATAACATGGATTAATAAGGGCATATAATGAATACATTGATATTAGATTTAAAAGGGAATGTGGCTCGCAAAGTCGCACAGGTAAAAGAGATGAGAAAACAGCGCGGTGTGACGTTGCTGGAAATTATCATCGTTTTGGGGATTATCGGTGTTATTGCCGCGGGTGTGGTTATCCTTGCTCAGCGTGCGTTTACTTCACAGGATTTGTCTGACATCCAGAATAATACCAACAGCATCCGTACCGCGATGACTGAGGCATTCAAAGATGAGACTGAATATCCAGACCCAACGTCAACCGCAATTAATCTCACAAAAGCAAACGTAGCTACTGCTAATGACCTCTCTCCTATTGTTACGCTTAACAAATTAGGAAAAATATCCCCTAATGAATCTTTCAACGGAATCTCAGGCGATGTTTTCCAAATTGGTAATGCTATCGTTGATCAAAGCAGTACTGTTAGCAAAGGGTTTGTCGTATTGGTTAACGGTTTGGATCAAGAAACCTGTCGTAACCTGATTTCTCAAATGGGTAATCAATGGGATTATGTTGGTATTATCAATGCACCATCTGGCGTCGATCAGTCCGCTGCGTTAACTGACGTTGCATTGGATGATGCAATTTCTACTAACGTACTGAAGTCTCTTGCTACATCTGCAGATATCCCAGCTGCAAACATTGTTGCAGATACAACCTGTAATAACACAGGCGCTGGCAACGGTATTGTTTTCGGTAGTAAATAATTAAAGATATCTGAAATGCTATAAAAATTGTTTCAGATTGAGCAGAGTGGCTATTTAAATAAATAGCCACTCAAATATATTGCCAATAAAAAGAATTACTCAGGGTTATCTATGCGGTCGCGAAATCGAGCATCGGGTTTTTCATTGCTGGAAATCATCGTTGTATTGGCTATTGCAGGAAGTGCGTTAGTGGCTTACACCAACTATGCGCGAAAACAGGCTGCAAAAGAGATGCGCCAGAACATTGCCAATGCACTTGTCCATGAAATGAATGGCGTGATGAATTTCTTACGCGACGGGACGCTGCAAACTAAAGATGGTGAGAAGCCTAACCCATTTTATGAAAGTGTTATTTCGCCTTCGGAAGCGCACTATCATTATCGTATCACGAATGGTGTTACCGATATCGATACAGGAACCGCGACCCAGTATTTTTTATGGGGTGATGGAACCAATCCTCAAAAACAGCAGCGTTACTATTTTATCAGTAAAGGCTGTAAGGTTACGCTGAAATCCACATATGAGTTAACAAACGAGTATCTGCCCTGCTCACTGATGAGTTCAGCCAGCAACCCAGCAGCCAAAATTGAACGTATTGGGTTTGCTACCGATGATTTGCAAAAGCAGTCCAACACCGTTGATCGTATGGATGCCATTGTCGCATTTAACTTTACGCAGGGTGATGACAAATACAGCTTTGCCAATTACGTGTCACCTTTTAACAATGCCCTTAATAATACGGGTTTGATCGCTTCTCATATCATGATTGTTCACCGGGGGACGACAGCAGATGCCTGGAAGTTGGTGACAAAGGCTGATGGCAGCACACCCATTGAATTTGCTGATATCGCATCGAATCTGGAACGACTTGAGAAAATCGGTAATGGCCAGCAACTGGGCATTCGCTTTATCTTCGAGATGAAGGATAACGACAGTGGTGGTAGCGGTGGTGGTGGTTCGAAGTGTTGGAGCACCACGAAGAGTAAGATTGAACTGTGCTACAACCAGGAAGCGGGTACGGGTATGCATGGTGAAGATCAAATCCTGTCGTTGGATATGCTTGATAAGGATAATCAAGATGACGGAACCAGAACAGGCACGCTAAAAGCAAACCTTGTGATGGAAAATACCGGCAGACCCGTTTATATCTTCAAACGGAGCTATGGTGGCGACCTGCAGCTATCTGCAAACGGCGAGCCTGAGCGTTTTACGTATAAAGACGCTAACGGCGAAGCATTTGAAGGTGAGTTTTACCTTGATGATAATACCGGGCACCGTGCCTGGGATGGAAATACAATGAGTGGCGCTGATGTAACCTCAGAGTATTATATACCTGAAGTATATGATGCTTTTGAACTGGTCACACCCTCTGTGACAGAATATTCAGGCTTCGAAAAAGAGTCAGTAGACATCACGAATGTTCAAAATTTCGTGCCTGATTATAATGAGGATAGTCACTCCGGAACGCATCGATTTTATGTGCAGTCATGCCCAAAAATTAAGCAAGACATAATACTACGTGATGCTAAGGGTAATGCGCTGCTGAATAGTGAAGGAAAACAACAGACTGTATCTGTGGAAAGGGTGTTATATCCGCACTTATCAGCCAGTCTTTCGTCTGTTTCGGCTTACAGTGGCGGTGGTAAAACGGATATGTATACCACTGAAAATGATACACGACATAATATTTCCGATCGCGATAAATTGGATCTGCTGGGTGGTGTGACAATACAGGTTGAACTTGCCGAACAGGAAATGGCTCATGGTGGGGAAGATGGACAACATAACCCTGGTCGAAAATTAATATATCCTAATGCCAAATATGTATGGGTAGTGACCGCTACAATGGGTATGTATGATTCAGAATCAGGGCTGGGAGTTAATATTGAAAACCCGCAGTCGATATCTTATACGATCACTAAGTGGTGCAGTACTATTCCACAATCAGGCACGCCATATGATTTATTAAGCACAACCACTTATAAATAATACTCTGCAGAAAGTAAGGAAAAAAAATGATTGTCAGGAAGATAAGCCTCTTTTTATTTTTGGTTATGTCACTGCCTCAAGCGCTGGCAAGCAATGACAGTTCTTCTGCCATAACGATGAACACGCAATCCACAATGCTAAATGCGACTAACCAACAAGTAAGTAAAAACCCATTTTCTGATTCAGCGCAAAATGTAGCTATATCTTTAGTGTCCTCATTAATCATTGAGGAAAATAATCTGTTGAGCCAGGAGATTCAAAAGTGGGTAACCGGCAATGGATATAAACTCTTTTGGAACAGTAAAAAAGATTATCTTGTTTACAACAGAATTACATTATCAGGTAAAAGTGATGATGAGATACTGCAAGCCCTTGGAGAACTTTTTTTCTCAGAAAATTATGGTCTGGTTGTGAAAAAATACCAAAAAAACCGTGTGATTGTCATTGATGAAATGTGAGATGGGTACAGGGATGAAAATTAAGACAGGCTTGTTAATGTTAACCATTTTGCTTCAGGGTTGTATTAGCGATTTTGAGGAAAAGTATGATTCAGAAAGGCAGGTGCAAGAACATTTCAAAAATACCACCACGCAGGACGAATCTAAAGCAAAGCCATATATTAAATACGACGGTGCTTTTATAGGTCAGAAAGTTGATTATAGCGTTGAGCAGCAACGTATTATGGGCAAGCATGTCAAAATCTCATCCTATGAGCCTGCGACGTTATCTGTCATCATGGACGCTGTTTCAGCTCAAACAGGAATCAGCTATCGAATTAACGATACTGCATTAGGTGGAAAGTCCGGCAGCACCAGCGGCGATAGCAGTTGGGATGTTGCTCGTAGTGTAAAATTTGATGGGACCTTCGAAGAGTTTATTGATTATATCGCCTCTCTCTATGATGTGAGTCCTAAGCTTGATAACCATAACGTTCTAAAAGTAAATGTCTTTGAAACCTATGTTATTAAGCTGGATTTCTATGGTGAAAACAATAAAACCGAAACAACACTTGACCTCTCTGGTAATGAAGCCACTTCGAACGGTGGGCTGACCGGTAAGACGGAGACCAAGTTTGAATCCTCATTCTGGGATGATGTTGAGGATATGGCAAAAAATTATATATCATCCGGAAATTATAACATATTTAAAGATTCATCAATTTTAATGGTCAATTCAAGACCGTCGGAATATGAAGCTTTAAATCGTTCTTTAGAAAAATATAAGGCAGATAATAGCCGGCAATTTATTGTTACGTATAAGATATTTACTCTCGACAAAAGTAAAGTCAAAGAGTTGACTGCGGGGCTTAATTTTAACTTCAATGATGCGCATAACACCATGAAGATAAGTTCAAGTCTGCTAGATTCCTTGACGGGAGGCATAACGGCTGGCTGGAAAAATAGTCACGTTGATATCAGCGGTGGCCTGGATGCTTTGTATAAATTAACCGGAGACAGGTCTTTACAAAGCGGTTCTTTTATAACTCGTAATAATATGGCAGTACCGCTCAACATGACAAAATCCCAGAATTATGTCTCCAGCAGAACGCGAACGGTTGATGATAATGGTGAGGTCAATGTTGAGGTGGAAACATCAGCAATCATCACCGGGACAAGCTTTATTATCACACCACGCGTACTTTCTGATGGGCGAATAGAGGTGGTGAGCGGTTTTACTAAACGTTACCTGGAAGGTATTGAAACGTACGATGATGTTCAGCTGCCAAATGTCAGCACGACAGAATCGTTTAACTCATCAATTATTATGCCCGGCGATCTGCTAATGGTAGCGAAGTATGACGTCAAAGGCGAGAAAGGCGGTCTTGAATATCAGGTGCTTGGCGTTGGTGACAAAGACGAGGATGAAGCAGCGACTGTCGTAATGGTCATTGGTGTCGATTACTATCGACAGCCCATCACTTCCCGATAGGAGGAGGTATGGAAAAGCTATTGCAAGCTAACAATATTCTTACTGGTCTTCTTTGGGAACCAGAAAGTTTGTCTTTCCTTGATCCCGGTGCGCAGGCTGCTTTTCGTGGAATGGTTAAAGCTAATCGTCGGTTGGTGTATAAAGACGCAGCGGGACACCTGGCGCTCGGGTATTGTGAAAAAATTTCCACACTCTATGAGCCGTTTGCCATTTATATTAAAGAGCTTTTTGGAGATGGGATCTACTTTTCGCACAGTGATGATAATTTTACCTATCTGTTAATAGTTAACGAAGGGCGGATTGTTAGCGGAACGGATTGTTTTATTGAACGTGAGCTGTTTGATGAGTTAATGCGACACCCGGAACAATATGAACATCTTGAAGTCACACTTTTGACTGAGGTTCAGCTGTCCGTCGTTATTGAAAAATGTCACGCTCATCAGGTATCTCTTAAACGTCGTCGAAGATTTATCATTAGTTCAATCCTCTTTGGCGGAATCATATTTTTGGCACTGCTTGCGTTAGCGTTGCATTTTTTGGTTGCAGGATAAACTATGCTTGAAGGATTCTATTTCTGGAAAAATAAAAATGGAACGGCATCCGCAATGCGCATTGTTCCATTTTTACTGGTGGTTGTGCTGTTATTATCTGGTGCTGGGGCAGGTTATTGGTATTATTTTATAAAATTGCCTGCTGATGAGTTACTGGCCAGGCAGCAGGCAGCGCAGAAAATACGTAGTGATATTAATACTGTTCAAGACTGGTATGAAAAATCATTAGACGGCTTTGATATCAGCTCTGGTATTAGAATCCTCAATGAGATCCATCATACTTTAGTTCCGGTAAGGATGGTTTATTTTTCAGCGAAATCAGTAAACATTGTCTGTACAGAAAAATCTTGCAACATGGGGTTTGAACTGGAGCCAGAGCGTATTCTGACTCAGCCGGAATTAACATTTTTTGGCAAGCGATATACGGCTTCTTTTCCAATGCAGAAAGGAAAGGTAAAAACGGACGTCATCTCTCTTGAATATAATGGTATGGGGGTTAAGGACCTTAAAAATGATTTGCTGAAAGCCTATAAGAAGGAAAAAAAATTAACTCTTCATGCATGCAATGAGGTCATCTCTTATATTAAAACCTATAATAGCGCATTGGAAAAAGAAGAGCACAAGTCAAAAGATGGGGAGATTATTTTTAAATCTTTACCTAAATCCTCAGTCAGCGATTTGGAAAAGAGATTAGCGGGTCAGGTTAAACCTTACAATATGCTTTTTTCAGAATGGAGTATGGAAATAACACGAGGCGATAGTAATGAAGAGGATGAGATCATATTGCTTCAGGCTTTCTTATATAAACAAGCATATCGTGATGCCTTTCTGATAAGGAAAATTGAAAGTATTAAAGACGGAATGAAAGTGTCTGGAGGATTAGTATGCAAAGCGTAAAAAAATTAATGGTGGTAGTATTTGCAATAGCGTTGGGGGGTAGGGTTATTGCTGCACCCACTACTGATTTACCCGTGGCACCTAAAACGCAAGGAAATGCCACAACGTCTGCCAATGAGTCAGAAAAGGACGTCAAGACCGTAAATAATTTTTCGAATGATAAATTAGATGAATCTTTATCATCAGAACTGATGATGCAGAAGCATATCCAGCAACTGGTAGAAAATGATTATCGCTACCAGGCAGAATTACGCAAGCTGAAGCATGAAGTCGAGATGGAAAAGATGCTCAGCGAAATTCGCAAGTTACGTGGTGAGGATAAAGTAAAACCTGTTCCGGCACCGGCACGGGAGACGGTTAATATTTCCGAGAACAAAGCATCGGTTACTGAAAATTCGCCTTTACCTCATGTCGTGCTGGAGTCTGTCATCGGTGGTCTTTCTCGTATTGCCGTTATTAATCAAGGTGGTGATCAATTGCTTTATGTTCAGCCTGGTGAGACATTTGCAATGGATGGCAAACAATACATTCTGACAAAAGATAAAAAAATTGGTTTGCAGATTAAGGAAGCAAATCTGTGAATGTTGGGTTTAAACGTATCGCATCTGAAGAGATACTTTCAGGGCATTGGGAATACCACGAATTTGAAGGGATAGGGATCAGTGCAACCCATGAAAATAATGAATATTTACTTGTACATATAGTTAATATCGATAAGCTTTTCGAATATAAGTTACAGATATCGCGTCTGAAATCAATGCATAAGCGGCCGGTCGTTGGTATTGCCGTCGTTTCAGAGGAAGATTATTTTCATATTCTGGAGTTTATCTCGCTGAGGGCATTAAATGCCGCTCAGAATGAGATTGATGTCACCGATACACAAAAGCAGCTTGTCAGCATACTCCAGCGCGTAGTGAGCATGGGTGCCAGCGACCTGCATATTACGCGTAATGATGTGCTTGCCCAGTTTGAAGCGCGCGTTAATGGGGTGCTGATGCCATTTATGCAGATAAAATCGCAGCAATGTGATGAGCTGGTATTTGTATTGTACAACGTTGAAGCGACAACAAGAGATACGACATGGAACCGGGCGATTCCACAGAATGCAAACATACTTTATAGCCTTAACGGTAAACCTTATCGTTTTCGTTATGCGCACTTCCCTATCTTCGGTGAAACTGCGGACTGCTACCACGCTGTGTTACGTATTATCCCCTCGGGTTTGCAAAAAGATAATCTGGGGTCTCTGGAAAAGATAGGTATATCGCCTGAAGAAATTGTCGATCTCAAAAAGATCCTCAGTAACCCTTATGGCGCGTATGTGATTGCAGGTACGACAGGATCGGGTAAGTCGACCACCCTAAAAAACCTGATGGAATGGCTGCAAATCAATCGCTATGACGACCGAGGCTGTTTTCTGACTGTTGAAGATCCGGTCGAATATCAGATCTATGGCGCAAAACAAAGCTCTGTTGTGAGTGTAGATGGAGGGGGGTTTCACGCGGCAATAAAATCAGCGCTTCGCAGAGACCCCGATGTTTTGATGGTGGGGGAAATTCGTGACAATGTTTCCGCGAATGCCCTGGCCGGGGCGGTTGAAAGTGGTCACTACTGTTTTACTACCGTTCATGCGGGAAATATCGTTTCGCTGCTGCAGCGCATGTCAGCGCTGGGTATTAGCAGCGATAAACTCTCCACCCCCGGCTTTGTTGCCGGTTTACAGTGTCAAAAATTAGTCCCCGTGCTTTGCGAAGCGTGTAAACAATTTTATGAAGAAAAAATCATATACGGGCAAAGCTTTAATCTCTATCGCGCAGGAGAGAATGGATGCGTTAAGTGTAAACACAGTGGTATTAAAGGAAGGCAACTTGTAATGGAATACTTTTTGCCGACTTATGAGGAACTTGCTGCCATTTCCCGACAGGAGTGGCTTAACGTTTATACCCTCTGGCGTGAAAAAAGGAAAACAACCCCGGGGCTTGCCGAAGGATTTGAGATACGTGAAAAAGTCATGGCCCATGTTTTGCGTGGTCGGATTGATGCGTATTGGTTTGCAATGGAATTCGGCGTCCTGCCGGATGAAGACCTGGAGATGATCGTTGAAAAAATTCACTAAAAAGCAGCGAATTTATATCTACCAGTTTTGCGCAGATATGGTGAAGGCTGGCCTGCCTTTGTATGATTCAATGCAAAAGCTGCAAAAGGAAGGCCAAACCTTATTGGGTAAAGGCTTCAGTCAGCGACTGCTTGGTTTGATCAACCAGATGAAACAGGAAACTTCTGTAGCCGCGGTATTCGAAGGCCTGGTTCCGAATTCAGAATTAAGCGTCATCACTGCAGCAGAAAAGAGTGGAAGCCTGTCTGAGGGATTTTTTACGCTCGTTTCTATTATTAAATATAATGATGAGCTAAGGAAAAAAATCATCGGTGCGCTTATCTTTCCTCTGATCATGATCACTTTATCTCTGATTGTGATTGCCGGCTATTCTCTGAAAGTTTTTCCCGCTTTCGCATCCGTTGTGCCCATTGATAAATGGCCTGGCGTTACGCAGAGCCTTTATCATTTTGGGGTTGCACTTTATGAAGGTCTCTGGCTAAAAATTCTGATTGGATTTGTTCTGTTGGTTATCCTCATACGTTTCGCGATGGCCAATATGAAAGGAACGATGAGGAATAAAGTTTGTGACAGAGTAATGCCTTTTTCGACCTATCGGCAGTTGACCTCTTCGATCTTTCTGAATAACTTGTCGCTCATGTTGAGCAACAGTATTCCTCTGACGGACGCCCTGACTATTATCCAGTTGAATGCCAATCGCTGGCTGAAATGGCATATTTTCGCCATGCTGGAAAAAATGGCCCATGGTATCAATTATGGAAAGGCACTTGATACAGGTCTTATGGGACCGGAAGAACTGCTGAATATTAGCTTGTATGCCGATCTTCCTTCGTTCAATGAAGTACTGCTTTCTGTTTCTGAGCGTTCAAGAGAGCATATTCAGGAGTACATAAAAAAACTGGCAGGGCTTCTGAAGAATTTAGCCACGCTTGTTTTGGGGGGCAGCGTGGTTTGGGTCTTTGTTGCTCTTTTCTCATTGATGGATACGCTTTCAAAAAATGCAGTAGGGTAATTAAAGATGACTATTTCTCAGTGTAACATCTGGTCAAAAGTCCTGTTGTTGGTGGCACTTTTTTTTGCGGGGGGAGCCTCACAGGGGGCGGAAAAGTACGGTTTTAGTGCCGGGTTAAAACGCTGTGCGCTATGGGATACCTTTTTTCCAATTTCATTTCAAATTCCCGATCTACAGAATACAATGTTTGCACCTAAGCCGGTATTTAACGTCATCTATATTGCTGGAGATGATACGCCACATATGGATGATTTTTTTGATCTTTACTCGGTGGGGGGCAAACCTGTCTGGCCAATGTCACCGCTCTTGGCTGATGGCAGAAGTCAGCCGAAATGCCGAAAAAATGGAGATTGCATTGAGAGTGGAAAGGGAGGAGTGGGTAAGGGGATTTCTGCCTATGATGACATTGTAAACGAAGCCGCTTTAAAAAATGATGATAAAAAAGTTTTGGCGGATTCACCTTATACTGGTGGTGGCATTTTATGGCTATATTTGCCTACCCGTAAATTAAAATTATTACGCGTTGAGTTTTTCACACCTTCCCGTGGTACCAATGGGCCTATTTCAGATAAGGGGTATGTCGAACCCTTGTTCTTCGAGTACAGAGCAACAGGGAAGAGCGATGAGATGGAATTGACGACGATGGGGGGAACTGCCGCGGGTAATAATTTTAATGGCGTTAATTTACCTCCTAAAATCAAGCTGACCTGGCTATCAGCTATTCAGATTTGGCTACAGCGAGATGGTAATAGCGGCAATCTATGGCAAGATCTTATTCCTTATACAAATATGGTTTATTTCAATGAAACACAAATGGCCCAGGTCCCGAGTAACTGTCAATGACTTTGAAGATAATTATTATGGATATTTATAGAAGGTAAGTTTCGCATGGACGCTTTTTTCACGCCCTGGTACCCATGGCTGGCATTACTCCTGGGGGGGCTGATTGGCAGTTTTCTCAATGTGGTCATTTATCGTTTACCCATCATGATGCTGCGTGAAAATGCGACTGATGAAGAAAAGTTGACTCTGCCAGATGTTAATTTATGGTGGCCGCCATCGCATTGTCCCCGGTGTCAGCAAAAAGTGATGCCATGGGATAATATCCCTGTTGTCAGCTGGCTTCTTTTGCGTGGGAAATGTCGATATTGTCACTGTGCAATATCGGCTATTTATCCATTAAGTGAAGCTGTAATCGGTGTGGTTTTTTGGGGGTTAGTATTCTGCTTTTATCCGCAATATAGCCTTGTTCAGCTGACGTTCATCGCACTATTTTTATGCTTACTCTATACGCTTGCACTTATCGACATCACTACGTTTTTGCTGCCCGACAGTCTGGTGTATCTGTTGTTATGGACCGGGCTTATCGCCGCTGTGCGTAATATTATCCCGGTCTCTCCGCGAGATAGCGTCATGGGCACTGTTTTTATATGGGGTTTTACCTGGTTGATGGCCGAAGGTTACCAACGGATTAAAGGACGTGAAGGTTTTGGAAAAGGCGACGTGAAACTGTATGCCGCCTGTGCGGCCTGGTTGGGGGCAGCGAACGTTGCCATGCTCATTCTCGGATCAGCGTTGCTGGGGTTTGCTTGTTTTCTGCTGCGTCATTGCTTCGCTCGTTGCCGTCTCATCGCGGCTAAAGAAGATAAACAAGTGTATATCCCATTCGGTCCGGCGATTGCGGTGATGTCGGTGTACCTGATGTATACGGAGATACTTCATCTATGATCTCGCTGCTGCTTCATTTACTTCTGTTTCAGTTTGCACCTGAGGGCGTGAGTACTCCTACTGAGCATACTGTCACCCGCGCCACGCAGAGGCTGTTATCCCCTTCTGGTTTATATGATCCCACCTTGTTAGCCATGTTGGGGCAAATACCGCGTACTCCTGACATGCGTGCATACCCGGCGTGGCGTTCCATGTACATTGGATTCGAGCCGCTTTCCTGTCAGATCAGCGCTACAACGTTATGGCGTAAGGCTTTCGCTCTTTTACCTTCTGAGATCATGCCCTATAAAAGAGGGGATTTTTCCTGCGCACCCGTCATGGCACTGGCCCGGTTCTTTTCCGTTGTTGCTCCGTATGAAGCCGAAGATGTCGCCTATGAAGAAGATGAGGCTGCCAGCAATGTTTTCTCTGTCCTGAATCTGACGATCCCGACGCGAAGCGCTTCGCCTCCAGTATGGCGGCCTTTATTGCAACAACGTACTGCTTCTTTGATGGATGACATTCCCAAAGAGGCATTCATTTACCCGCTCACGCATGACATCGTGGTGACCTCACCTTACGGAATGCGCTATCACCCGATAATGCATCAATTTATGCGTCATGAAGGCGTTGATTTCCGTGCGCCTGTAAATAGCCAGGTCATGGCCATTGCTGATGGAGATGTTGTGGAGACGGGTTATGGCCCTGTGACGGGCTTCTACATTACCGTCAATCATGAAGATGGCTGGAGCAGCCGTTACCTGCATTTAAATTCTGTTCAGGTTTTTAAAGGCGATAAAGTGCTGCGAGGCAATGTTATTGCGTTATCCGGAGCAACCGGGCGCACCAATGGACCTCATCTTCATCTGGAGCTCAGTCAGCATCAGCAGCTTTTGGATCCTATGAATGTGCTTTCCGCGTCGACGTTGACGCCTAACGTCAGCGTTGCTCAGAGGAAACCAGCCCAGGAAGAGGCCACAAAACCGAAAACAGGGCCCGTCTCTACCACTCCCACGATCGCGCTGATCAGTGGAGAAGGGGAAAATATGCAGGTAGGCGTTCGAGTGGGCGCCAGAACGTTTTTTTACAGCCCGGGTGAGCCAGTTGAGACTGATGCAGGCATATGGCGCATAGTTAAACGTTATGGAAAATATAAGCTTGTTAAGCAAGAGAAGAAGGATGATTACAATTAGTAGATTGTTTTGTGGCCTTTTTTTCACCATGAATGGGCAAAAAGAAACGCTTTTGCTGTTTTTTTCCGCAGTTGATAAAATGCCAACAAAATGCCCTTGCGAAGGTCATTCGCTTTGGTTAGTATTCACACCCGCTTCAGTGGGAAACAAAAATCCTGCTAATTGGTCGAAGCATTGGTATGCGGCAAATCCGCAAGGAACAGGTTGATTATGTACGAAGCTCTTTTAGTTGTTTTCCTTATTGTAGCCATCGCTCTCGTAGCGCTGATCATGCTGCAACAAGGTAAAGGCGCTGATATGGGAGCCTCCTTCGGAGCAGGCGCTTCCGGTACGCTGTTCGGTTCAAGTGGTTCTGCGAACTTCATGACCCGCACAACGGCGATTCTGGCTACGCTGTTCTTCATCATCAGTCTGGTGCTTGGCAATATCAATAGCAACAAGACCAGCAAAGGAAGCGAGTGGGAAAACCTGAGCGCGCCAGCTAAAACTGAGCAGACTCAGCCAGCTGCACCGGCTAAGCCAACCAGCGATATCCCGCACTAAGTATTCTGTACCGAGGTGGTGGAATTGGTAGACACGCTACCTTGAGGTGGTAGTGCCCTAACGGGCTTGTGGGTTCGAGTCCCATCCTCGGTACCAATATTCCAGAAGAAAGACGTCGAAAGACGTCTTTTTTTTCGTCTGTATTCTGTGGATCTGATCTTTTGTAGGGCGGGTAAGCGCAGCACCACCCGCCATTTTTGCCCGGTGGCGCTGCGCTTACCGGGCCTAAGAAGGCTACAAAAAAGGCGCCTCTTGGGCGCCTTTTGCATGTCACATCAGCGATTACTTCTTGTCGCTGTGCTCCAGGTTTTCAACCTGCGGCAGGCCATTACCGGAACTGGCTGACAGCAAACCGTTCTCAACGTAGTTGAACAGCTTCTCACGGGTATCGGTGATATCCAGGTTACGCATGGTCAGCTGGCCAATACGATCGTCCGGCGAGAACACGGATTCGCCTTTCTCCATGGTCAGACGCTCTGCTTTGTAAGTCAGATTGTCAGACACTGTGTTCAGGATGGAGTAGTCATTCCCGCGACGCAGTTCCAGAGTCACTTCACCCGTAATCGCACTTGCCACCCAACGCTGCAGGGCATCACGCAACATCAGCGCCTGTGGATCAAACCAGCGACCCTGATACAGTAATTTACCCAAATGACGGCCATGAGAGTGATACTGCTCGATGGTGTCTTCGTTGTGAATACCGGTCAGCAGACGCTCGTAAGCGATGTGCAGCAGCGCCATGCCCGGGGCTTCGTAGATGCCACGGCTTTTCGCTTCGATGATACGGTTTTCAATCTGATCGCTCATGCCCAGACCGTGACGGCCACCAATACGGTTAGCTTCCAGCATCAGTTCAACATCATCAGAGAAGGTTTTACCGTTCAGCGCCACCGGATGGCCGCGTTCGAAACGCACGGTCACTTCTTCGGCCTGGATTTTGACGTTCTCGTCCCAGAACTTCACGCCCATGATCGGGTTAACGATCTTCACGCTGGAGTTCAGGAATTCCAGATCTTTTGCTTCGTGCGTCGCACCCAGCATGTTCGAGTCGGTAGAGTAGGCCTTCTCGACTGACATCTTATAGTCAAAACCGCAGGCGATCATAAACTCAGACATCTCATGACGGCCACCCAGCTCGTCGATGAAATCGGTATCCAGCCATGGTTTGTAAATCTGCAGTTCGGCGTTGGTCAGCAGGCCATAACGATAGAAACGTTCGATATCGTTGCCTTTATAGGTGCTACCGTCACCCCAGATGTTTACGCCGTCTTCTTTCATGGCGGCAACCAGCATGGTGCCGGTGACCGCACGGCCCAGCGGAGTGGTGTTGAAATAGGTTAGGCCGCCGGTGGTGTTATGGAACGCACCGCACTGAATCGCCGCGATACCTTCGGCGACCAGTTGCTTACGGCAGTCAATCAGGCGCGCGTTTTCTGCACCATACTCTTTTGCGCGACGAGGAATGGCATCATAGTCGTCCTCATCCGGCTGACCCAGGTTCGCAGTATATGCATACGGAACCGCTCCCTTCTGGCGCATCCACAGCAGTGCAGCGCTGGTATCCAGGCCGCCTGAGAAAGCGATGCCAATACGTTGTCCTACCGGAAGATGCTTGAGAATCGTCGTCATAGAATAAAACCCTGCTTGATTGACTGATTAGAGACCGCTTTCGCTCTCTTGTGCATTTTTATGCAAAATAAGTGAGTATTCATTTAATCATCTTTTGGCGAAGACCGGAAGAGACTCGTGCGTTTTTTGTAAAAATTTTGGTCTGTTCTGTCTGGCGGATGTCGCCTTGACAGGTGGGGTCAACTATCAATATACTAAACGCCGATTTTACGTCCCGTCTTCGGTACCAAATCCCAGCATTATTTGCAAATTCTGTCCAAAACGCGTAGAATTTGCCACGTTTCAGGCGCGGGGTGGAGCAGCCTGGTAGCTCGTCGGGCTCATAACCCGAAGGTCGTCGGTTCAAATCCGGCCCCCGCAACCACTTTCCCATAAAGTTCTTTTTCAAATATACTGTGAAGACTTAGAGCCTTCGTAGCTGGATTTGAAAAATTTCTTTCGGAGAGTGCTCCAGGCCACAGTTGTGGCTATAGGGTTCAGTTATCTAAAGCCCCGATTTATCGGGGTTTTTTGTTATCTGACTACAGAATAACTGGGCTTTACGCCCTTTTTTTATGTCTTGGGGGTGGGCTTGTCCACATTAGAGCAAAAATTAACAGAGATGATTACTGCACCGGTCGAAGCACTGGGCTACGAACTGGTCGGCATCGAATTCGTTCGCGGCCGTACATCGACGCTGCGCATCTATATTGATAGTGAAGATGGCATCAATGTTGATGATTGTGCTGATGTCAGCCACCAGGTGAGTGCGGTTCTTGATGTTGAAGATCCGATTACCGTTGCGTACAACCTGGAAGTTTCCTCACCTGGCCTCGATCGCCCGATGTTCACGGCCGAGCACTATGTGCGCTTTACCGGTGAAGAAGTGGCTCTCGTTCTGCGTATGGCCGTACAGAACCGCCGTAAATGGCAGGGAATTATCAAAGCCGTTGATGGTGAGATGATCACGGTGACAGTCGAAGGCAAAGATGAAGTGTTCGCGCTGAGTAATATCCAGAAGGCGAACCTGGTTCCCCACTTTTAACAGTCTGGATTGAGGTGAAAAGCCCGCGATGAACAAAGAAATTTTGGCTGTTGTTGAAGCCGTCTCCAACGAGAAATCACTGCCGCGTGAGAAGATTTTCGAAGCGCTGGAAAGTGCACTGGCTACAGCAACCAAGAAAAAATACGAGCAAGAGATCGATGTTCGCGTAGAAATCGATCGTAAAAGCGGTGACTTCGATACATTCCGTCGTTGGGTAATCGTTGAAGAAGTGACCCAGCCGACCAAAGAGATCACGCTGGAAGCGGCACGTTTTGAAGACGAGAGTCTGAACGTGGGTGACTACGTTGAAGATCAGATCGAATCTGTGACCTTCGACCGTATCACCACCCAGACCGCCAAGCAGGTTATCGTGCAGAAAGTGCGCGAAGCCGAGCGCGCGCTGGTTGTCGATCAGTTCCGCGATCAGGAAGGCGAAATCATCACTGGCGTGGTGAAAAAAGTGAACCGCGACAACATCTCCCTGGAGATCAAATCCGAAGGGTTGCCGGGTAACGCTGAAGCCGTGATCCTGCGTGAAGATATGCTGCCGCGTGAAAACTTCCGTCCAGGCGACCGTATCCGTGGTGTTCTGTACGCTGTCCGT
The DNA here is from genome assembly GCF_003986875.1 of Enterobacter sp. WCHEn090032. Classification (NCBI taxonomy): domain Bacteria; kingdom Pseudomonadati; phylum Pseudomonadota; class Gammaproteobacteria; order Enterobacterales; family Enterobacteriaceae; genus Enterobacter; species Enterobacter sp. WCHEn090032. The sequence goes on along the minus strand of NZ_RXRN01000014.1, from coordinate 51,093 downwards.
CCAGAAGCGCGCGGTGCGCAGTTGTTCGTGACCCGTTCTAAACCAGAAATGCTGGTTGAACTGTTCCGTATCGAAGTACCGGAAATCGGTGAAGAAGTTATCGAAATTAAAGCGGCGGCTCGCGATCCGGGCTCCCGCGCGAAAATTGCGGTGAAAACCAACGACAAGCGTATCGATCCGGTCGGTGCTTGCGTCGGTATGCGTGGTGCGCGTGTCCAGGCAGTCTCTACTGAGCTGGGCGGCGAACGTATTGATATCGTTCTGTGGGATGACAACCCGGCGCAGTTCGTGATCAACGCAATGGCTCCAGCTGATGTAGCGTCTATCGTTGTTGACGAAGACAAACACACTATGGATATCGCTGTTGAAGCGGGCAACCTGGCGCAGGCAATCGGCCGTAACGGTCAGAACGTACGTCTGGCGTCACAGCTGAGCGGCTGGGAACTCAACGTGATGACCGTTGATGACCTGCAGGCTAAGCATCAGGCTGAAGCCCATGCGGCGATCGATACCTTCACTAAATACCTGGATATTGACGAAGATTTCGCCACTGTTCTGGTTGAAGAAGGTTTCTCTACGCTGGAAGAACTGGCCTATGTGCCAATGAAAGAGCTGCTGGAAATCGACGGTCTGGATGAACCAACCGTTGAAGCCCTGCGTGAACGCGCTAAAAACGCACTGACCACCCTGGCACTGGCTCAGGAAGAAAGCCTTGGCGATAAAAAGCCGGCTGATGACCTGCTGAATCTGGAAGGTCTTGATCGTGCGATTGCGTTCAAGCTGGCTGCCCGTGGTGTTTGTACGCTGGAAGATCTCGCCGAGCAAGGCGTTGATGACCTGGCTGATATCGAAGGTTTAACCGACGAGAAAGCCGGCGAGCTCATCATGGCCGCACGTAATATTTGCTGGTTCGGCGACGAAGCGTAATAAACTGTAGCAGGAAGGAACAGCATGACTGATGTAACTGTAAAATCGCTGGCTGCCGAGATTCAGACCTCCGTGGACCGCCTGGTACAGCAATTTGCTGATGCAGGGATCCCGAAGTCCGCTGATGACTCGGTGACCGCGCAAGAAAAACAAACCTTGTTAACGCACCTGAACCGTGAACACGGCTCTACGCCTGACAAGCTGACGCTGCAGCGCAAAACGCGTAGCACGTTGAATATCCCTGGTACCGGTGGCAAAAGTAAATCGGTACAAATTGAAGTCCGCAAGACGCGCACCTTTGTAAAACGTGATCCGCAAGAGGCAGAACGTCTTGCCGCGGAAGAGCAGGCACAGCGTGAAGCGGAAGAACAAGCTCAGCGTGAAGCGGAAGCAACCGCCAAACGTGAGGCAGAATTAAAAGCTGAACGTGAGGCCGCAGAAAAAGCGAAACGCGACGCAAGTGATAAAGTGAAGCGTGACGCTGCGGAAAAAGACAAAGTGAGCAATCAACAGACAGACGAAATGACCAAAACCGCCCAGGCTGAAAAAGCCCGCCGTGAAAATGAAGCTGCCGAGCTGAAGCGTAAAGCGGAAGAAGAAGCCCGCCGCAAGCTGGAAGAAGAAGCACGTCGTGTGGCTGAAGAAGCGCGCCGTATGGCAGAAGAAAACGAGAAGAACGGTGTTGATACCGCTGAGCAGTCTGAAGATACCAGCGACTATCACGTGACCACTTCTCAGCATGCGCGTCAGGCTGAAGATGACAACGACCGTGAAGTAGAAGGTGGTCGTGGCCGTGGTCGCAATGCGAAAGCGGCGCGTCCGGCGAAAAAAGGCAACAAACACGCTGAGTCTAAAGCTGACCGTGAAGAAGCGCGTGCAGCCGTGCGTGGCGGTAAAGGTGGTAAACAGCGTAAAGGTTCTTCTCTGCAGCAGGGCTTCCAGAAGCCAGCTCAGGCGGTTAACCGTGACGTTGTGATCGGCGAAACCATCACCGTTGGCGAACTGGCAAACAAAATGGCGGTAAAAGGCTCTCAGGTCATCAAAGCGATGATGAAACTGGGCGCCATGGCGACCATCAACCAGGTGATCGACCAGGAAACCGCACAGCTGGTTGCTGAAGAGATGGGCCACAAAGTTATCCTGCGTCGTGAAAACGAACTGGAAGAAGCAGTAATGAGCGACCGTGATACGGGTGCTGCGGCAGAACCGCGCGCACCGGTAGTGACCATCATGGGTCACGTTGACCACGGTAAAACCTCTCTGCTCGACTACATTCGTTCTACGAAAGTGGCCTCCGGTGAAGCGGGTGGTATTACCCAGCACATCGGTGCATACCACGTAGAAACTGACAACGGCATGATCACCTTCCTGGATACCCCAGGCCACGCCGCGTTTACCTCAATGCGTGCTCGTGGTGCGCAGGCGACGGATATCGTTGTTCTGGTTGTTGCTGCAGACGACGGCGTAATGCCACAGACCATCGAAGCTATCCAGCACGCGAAAGCGGCGGGTGTGCCGGTTGTGGTTGCAGTGAACAAGATCGATAAACCAGAAGCGGATCCGGATCGTGTTAAAAACGAACTGTCCCAGTACGGCATCCTGCCGGAAGAGTGGGGCGGCGAAAGCCAGTTCGTACACGTGTCTGCGAAAGCGGGTACCGGTATCGACGATCTGCTGGATGCGATCCTGCTGCAGGCTGAAGTTCTGGAGCTGAAAGCCATCCGTAACGGTATGGCGAGCGGTGCGGTTATCGAATCCTTCCTGGACAAAGGCCGTGGCCCGGTTGCTACCGTTCTGGTTCGTGAAGGTACCCTGCATAAAGGCGATATCGTTCTGTGTGGTTTCGAATACGGTCGCGTGCGTGCGATGCGTAACGAATTGGGTCAGGAAGTGCTGGAAGCCGGTCCGTCCATTCCAGTGGAAATCCTTGGCTTGTCCGGTGTGCCGGCTGCCGGTGACGAAGTGACCGTAGTGCGTGACGAGAAGAAAGCGCGTGAAGTTGCACTGTATCGTCAGGGCAAATTCCGTGAAGTTAAACTGGCTCGTCAGCAGAAATCTAAACTCGAGAACATGTTCGCGAACATGGCTGAAGGCGAAGTTCACGAAGTGAACGTCGTACTGAAAGCTGACGTTCAGGGCTCTGTGGAAGCGATCTCCGACTCCTTACTGAAACTGTCGACTGACGAAGTGAAAGTGAAGATCATCGGTTCTGGTGTCGGTGGTATCACCGAAACCGACGCTACCCTGGCTGCTGCGTCCAACGCCATCCTGGTTGGCTTCAACGTGCGTGCTGATGCTTCTGCTCGCCGCGTGATCGAAGCAGAAAGCCTGGATCTGCGTTACTACTCCGTCATCTATAACCTGATCGACGAAGTGAAAGCAGCGATGAGCGGTATGCTGTCGCCTGAGCTGAAACAGCAGATCATCGGTCTGGCTGAAGTACGTGACGTCTTCAAATCACCGAAATTCGGTGCAATCGCGGGCTGTATGGTTACCGAAGGTACCATCAAACGTCACAACCCAATCCGCGTTCTGCGCGATAACGTGGTTATCTATGAAGGCGAGCTGGAATCCCTGCGCCGCTTCAAAGATGACGTTAACGAAGTCCGTAACGGCATGGAATGTGGTATCGGCGTGAAGAACTACAACGACGTTCGCGTAGGCGATATGATCGAAGTGTTCGAGATCATCGAAATCCAGCGTACCATCGCTTAATCTTCGTTAAGATTGCTGATTGTAGGCCGGGTAAGCGAAGCGCCACCCGGCAACTATTTCAAAAGGGGCTGAAGGCCCCTTTTTTGTCTGGAGAATTTATTATGGCGAAAGAGTTTGGTCGCCCACAGCGCGTCGCGCAGGAAATGCAGAAAGAGATCGCCCTCATTCTGCAACGTGAAATTAAAGATCCCCGCGTCGGCATGATGACCACCGTGTCGGGTGTAGAAATGTCCCGCGACCTGGCCTATGCCAAGGTGTTCGTCACTTTCCTGAACGATCAGGACGAAGCGGCAGTGAAAAACGGCATTAAAGCGCTGCAGGAAGCGTCAGGTTTCATCCGCTCTCTGCTCGGCAAAGCAATGCGTCTGCGTATCGTTCCAGAACTGACCTTCTTCTACGACAACTCGCTGGTTGAAGGGATGCGTATGTCCAACCTGGTGACCAGCGTGGTGAAACATGACGACGAGCGTCGTGTTAACCCGGCGGACGACAGCAAGGAGGACTGATGAGTCGTCCTCGTCGTCGTGGTCGCGACGTGCATGGTGTGCTGCTGCTGGATAAACCCCAGGGCGCTTCCAGCAACGACGTGCTGCAAAAAGTGAAGCGCATTTACAACGCCAACCGTGCGGGCCACACTGGCGCGCTCGATCCGCTGGCAACCGGCATGCTGCCGGTCTGCCTGGGAGAAGCGACAAAGTTTTCCCAGTACCTGCTCGACTCCGATAAACGTTACCGCGTTATCGCTAAACTGGGCCAGCGCACGGATACCTCCGATGCCGATGGCCAGGTGGTCGAAGAGCGCCCGGTGACGTTCAGCGCGGAACAGCTTGATGCTGCCCTGGAGAGCTTCCGCGGGGACACGATGCAGGTGCCATCGATGTATTCGGCGCTGAAATATCAGGGAAAAAAACTCTACGAATATGCGCGCCAGGGCATCGACGTCCCGCGTGAAGCCCGTCCGATCACCGTGTATGAGCTGCTCTTTATTCGCCACGAAGGTGATGAGCTGGAACTGGAAGTACACTGTTCGAAAGGCACCTATATTCGTACCATCATCGATGACCTGGGCGAGAAGCTGGGCTGTGGCGCGCATGTGATCTACCTGCGTCGCCTGGCGGTCAGTAAATACCCGGTTGAGCGGATGGTGACCCTGGAACAGCTGCACGCGCTGGTTGAACAGGCACACGCGCAGGGGATAGCGCCGGCCGATTTGCTCGATCCTCTGCTGATGCCGATGGATAGCCCGGCAGCGGATTTCCCTGTGGTTAATCTTCCTTTAACATCGTCCGTTTACTTTAAGAACGGCAACCCGGTTCGTACGGCGCAAGCGCCGCAGGAAGGGCTGGTTCGCGTGACTGAAGGTGACGACGGTAAGTTCATCGGAATGGGCGAAATGGATGGCGAAGGGCGCGTTGCGCCGCGTCGTCTGGTCGTCGAATATCCGGTCGACGCGTGACGGCGATAACGGCTCACCTTGCGATAAGCAGGGGAGACGAGTAGAATATCGCCGCTTAACGCCTGGTGAATTGTTTAACAATCCGCGAGGCGTACATGGGGTCGCTGAATTAGAGATCGGCACCCTTACATTCTTTATACTTTGGAGTTTGAAAATGTCTCTAAGCGTTGAAGCTAAAGCTAAAATCGTTTCTGAGTTTGGTCGTGGTACTAACGACAGCGGTTCTACCGAAGTTCAGGTTGCACTGCTGACTGCACAGATTAACCACCTGCAGGGTCACTTTGCAGAGCACAAAAAAGATCACCACAGCCGTCGTGGTCTGCTGCGTATGGTTTCTCAGCGTCGTAAACTGCTCGACTACCTGAAACGTAAAGATGTTGCACGCTACACCGCGCTGATCGAGCGTCTGGGTCTGCGTCGCTAAGTCTTGCGAGTTTCAGAAAAGGGGGCCTGATGGCCCCTTTTTTCAACCAGACGGCAGCAATTCACTGGAAACTATTGTATTGTTGCTATAAATGATCTTCATTGCAGAGGTTCGCGCGGCTAATGAGAGGCTTCACCCATGGGGGTGTTGGTTGTCATTAGTCGCGAGGATGCAAAGAAGGTCGGGTCAAATCGACAGCACACCGGTGGTGTGCTGTCAAACATTTAAGAAAGGACAGAATTTTGCTGAATCCGATCGTTCGTAAATTCCAGTATGGTCAACATACCGTCACGCTGGAAACCGGTATGATGGCTCGTCAGGCTACTGCTGCCGTTATGGTAAGCATGGATGACACCGCGGTATTCGTTACCGTTGTGGGTCAGAAAAAAGCTAAACCAGGTCAGGACTTCTTCCCTCTGACCGTTAACTACCAGGAGCGTACTTACGCTGCCGGTAAAATCCCGGGTGGCTTCTTCCGTCGTGAAGGCCGTCCAAGCGAAGGCGAAACCCTGATCGCGCGTCTGATTGACCGCCCGGTTCGTCCGCTGTTCCCGGAAGGCTTCGTTAACGAAGTTCAGGTTATCGCGACCGTTGTGTCCGTTAACCCACAGGTTAACCCGGACATCGTTGCGATGATCGGCGCGTCCGCTGCCCTGTCACTGTCTGGTATTCCATTCAATGGCCCAATCGGTGCGGCGCGCGTCGGTTACATCAACGACCAGTACGTACTGAACCCGACTCAGGAAGAGCTGAAAGAGAGCAAGCTGGACCTGGTGGTTGCCGGTACTGAAGCCGCTGTGCTGATGGTTGAATCCGAAGCTGAACTGCTGAGCGAAGACCAGATGCTGGGCGCTGTGGTCTTCGGCCACGATCAGCAGCAGGTTGTTATCCAGAACATCAACGAACTGGTGAAAGAAGCCGGTAAGCCACGTTGGGACTGGCAGCCTGAAGCAGCAAACGACGCGCTGAACGCACGCGTTGCTGCACTGGCAGAATCTCGCCTGAGCGATGCTTACCGTATCACTGACAAACAGGAGCGTTATGCTCAGGTTGACGTGATCAAAGACGAAACCATCGCCACGCTGGTTGCTGAAGACGAAACGCTGGATGCTAACGAGCTGAGCGAAATTCTGCATGCCATCGAGAAAAACGTGGTGCGTAGCCGCGTGCTGGCAGGTGAGCCACGCATCGATGGCCGTGAAAAAGACATGATCCGTGGTCTGGATGTGCGTACTGGCGTGCTGCCACGTACTCACGGTTCTGCGCTGTTCACCCGTGGTGAAACGCAGGCGCTGGTAACTGCGACGCTGGGTACTGCACGTGACGCACAGATCATCGACGAACTGATGGGCGAGCGCACTGACAGCTTCCTGTTCCACTATAACTTCCCTCCGTACTCCGTTGGTGAAACCGGTATGGTTGGCTCGCCGAAGCGTCGTGAAATTGGTCACGGTCGTCTGGCGAAGCGCGGTGTGCTGGCTGTGATGCCAGATGCGGACAAATTCCCGTACACCGTCCGTGTGGTTTCTGAAATCACCGAATCCAACGGTTCTTCTTCTATGGCTTCCGTATGTGGTGCCTCTCTGGCGCTGATGGATGCAGGCGTGCCAATCAAAGCCGCCGTTGCGGGTATCGCAATGGGTCTGGTGAAAGAAGGCGACAACTATGTTGTTCTGTCTGACATTCTGGGCGACGAAGACCACCTGGGCGATATGGACTTCAAAGTGGCGGGTTCCCGCGACGGTATCTCTGCGCTGCAGATGGATATCAAAATTGAAGGTATCACCAAAGAGATCATGCAGGTTGCGCTGAACCAGGCTAAAGGTGCACGTCTGCACATCCTGGGCGTGATGGAACAGGCGATTAACGCGCCGCGTGGTGATATCTCTGAATTCGCTCCGCGCATTCACACCATCAAGATCAATCCAGACAAGATCAAAGATGTTATCGGTAAGGGCGGTTCCGTTATCCGTGCGCTGACCGAAGAGACGGGCACCACGATCGAAATCGAAGATGACGGTACTGTGAAAATCGCAGCAACCGACGGCGAGAAAGCGAAATTCGCGATCCGTCGTATCGAAGAGATCACCGCAGAAATCGAAGTGGGCCGTATCTACAGTGGTAAAGTGACCCGTATCGTTGACTTTGGCGCATTTGTGGCCATCGGTGGCGGTAAAGAAGGTCTGGTTCACATCTCTCAGATCGCTGACAAGCGCGTTGAGAAAGTGACCGATTACCTGCAGATGGGTCAGGAAGTACCGGTTAAAGTTCTGGAAGTTGATCGCCAGGGCCGTATCCGTCTGAGCATTAAAGAAGCAACTGAGCAGTCTCAGCCAGCTGCTGCGCCTGAAGCACAGGCTGCAGAACAGCAAGGCGAGTAAGTTGCGATTTGCCCTCCGCTTTGCGGAGGGCCTGGTATCAGGCAGGACGCCTTGTTAAGCCGCCGGGGGACAGGACGTTCATCCAATAGTTGTCTTCGGGAGTGGGAAATGAAGCCTTTTTTGCGCTGGTGTTTCGTTGCGACAGCTTTAACGCTGGCAGGATGCAGCAACTCTGCCTGGCGTAAGAGCGAAGTCCTCGCAGTGCCATTGCAACCGACTTTGCAGCAGGAAGTGATTCTGGCACGCATGGAACAAATACTTGCCAGTCGGGCTTTAACCGATGACGAACGCGCACAGCTTTTATATGAGCGCGGAGTGTTGTATGATAGTCTTGGTCTGAGGGCATTAGCGCGGAATGATTTTTCACAAGCGCTGGCTATCCGACCTGATATGCCTGAAGTATTCAATTACTTAGGCATTTATTTAACGCAGGCAGGCAATTTTGATGCTGCCTATGAAGCGTTTGATTCTGTACTTGAGCTTGATCCAACTTACAACTACGCGCACTTGAATCGCGGTATCGCATTGTATTACGGCGGTCGTGATAAGTTAGCGCAAGATGATCTGCTGGCGTTTTATCAAGACGATCCTAATGATCCTTTCCGTAGCCTGTGGCTTTACATCGTTGAGCAGAAGCTCGATGAGAAGCAGGCAAAAGAGGCACTGAAACAGCGCTTCGATAAATCGGACAAGGAACAGTGGGGATGGAACATTGTCGAGTTCTACCTGGGCAACATTAGCGAAGCAACGCTGATGGAACGCCTCAAGGCGGACGCAACGGATAACACCTCGCTCGCTGAGCATCTCAGTGAAACCAACTTCTATTTAGGTAAGTACTACCTAAGTCTGGGGGATAAGGACAGCGCTACGGCACTGTTCAAATTAGCGGTTGCTAACAACGTACACAACTTCGTTGAGCACCGTTATGCATTGTTGGAATTATCGCTCTTGGGCCAGGAGCAAGACGACCTGGCAGAATCGGACCAGCAATAGCTGACGACATAAACATCAGCCCGTAATCTTTTGATTGCCATCACCTTAACTGGTGAGGGCGTTGTTGTTCGTCAATACACCTACTTTGAGCCGGTTCACACTTTTCAATGAAAATTGCTAATCATTTTCACGATGAGCTAAGTAGACTGGCCGCCATTGACATTGAGGCACTCGTACTACATGGCTGAATTCGAAACCACTTTTGCAGATCTGGGCCTGAAGGCTCCTATCCTTGAAGCCCTTAACGATCTGGGTTACGAAAAACCATCTCCGATCCAGGCTGAGTGTATCCCACACCTGCTTTCTGGTCGTGACGTGCTGGGCATGGCCCAGACTGGTAGCGGTAAAACTGCAGCGTTCTCGCTGCCGCTGCTGAACAACATTGATCCGGACCTGCGTGCACCGCAGATCCTCGTCCTGGCTCCAACCCGTGAACTGGCTGTTCAGGTTGCTGAAGCCATGACGGAATTCTCTAAACATATGCGCGGCGTAAACGTGGTAGCCCTGTACGGCGGCCAGCGTTATGACGTGCAGTTACGCGCCCTGCGCCAGGGCCCACAGATTGTTGTCGGTACGCCGGGCCGTCTGCTGGATCACCTGAAGCGCGGTACGCTGGATCTCTCTAAACTGAGCGGTCTGGTACTGGACGAAGCAGATGAAATGCTGCGTATGGGCTTCATCGAAGACGTTGAAACCATCATGGCGCAGATCCCGGACGGTCATCAGACCGCGCTGTTCTCTGCCACCATGCCTGAAGCTATCCGTCGCATTACCCGCCGCTTCATGAAAGAGCCGCAGGAAGTGCGTATTCAGTCCAGCGTGACGACTCGCCCGGACATCAGCCAGAGCTACTGGTCTGTGTACGGCATGCGTAAAAACGAAGCGCTGGTTCGTTTCCTGGAAGCGGAAGATTTTGATGCGGCGATCATCTTCGTTCGTACCAAAAATGCGACCCTGGAAGTGGCTGAAGCCCTGGAACGTAGCGGCTACAACAGCGCAGCGCTGAACGGCGACATGAACCAGGCCCTGCGTGAGCAGACGCTGGAGCGTCTGAAAGACGGTCGTCTGGATATCCTGATTGCAACTGACGTGGCAGCACGTGGCCTGGACGTTGAGCGTATCAGCCTGGTGGTTAACTACGACATCCCGATGGATTCCGAGTCTTACGTTCACCGTATCGGTCGTACCGGTCGTGCGGGTCGTGCGGGCCGTGCGCTGCTGTTCGTTGAGAACCGCGAGCGTCGTCTGCTGCGTAATATCGAACGCACCATGAAGCTGACCATTCCAGAAGCCGATCTGCCAAACGCAGAGCTGCTGGGCAAACGCCGTCTGGAAAAGTTCGCCGCGAAAGTCCAGCAGCAGCTGGAAAGCAGCGATCTGGATCAGTACCGTGCGCTGCTGTCCCAGATCCAGCCTGTTGCTGAAGGCGAAGAGCTGGACATGGAAACCCTGGCTGCAGCACTGCTGAAAATGGCGCAGGGTGAACGTAGCCTGATCGTGCCGCCAGATGCGCCGATGCGTCCTAAGCGTGAATTCCGTGACCGTGACGATCGCTTCGAACGTCGTGGCGACCGTAACGATCGTGGCCCACGTGGCGACCGTCCAGAGCGTGGTGGTGAAGACCGTCCACGTCGTGAACGTCGCGATGCGGGTGATATGGAGCTGTACCGCATTGAAGTGGGCCGTGATGATGGCGTTGAAGTGCGTCACATCGTTGGCGCGATCGCCAACGAAGGCGACATCAGCAGCCGTTACATCGGTAACATCAAGCTGTTCGCATCCCACTCTACCATTGAGCTGCCAAAAGGCATGCCGGGTGAAGTACTGCAGCACTTTACGCGTACTCGCATCCTGAACAAGCCGATGAACATGCAGCTGCTGGGTGATGCACAGCCACGTCCTGACCGTGGCGGCGAACGTCGTGGCGGTGGTCGCGGTTTCGGTGGCGAGCGTCGTGAAGGTGGTCGCAGCGAAGGTCGCGGTGGTGAAGGTCGTCGTTTCTCCGGCGAGCGTCGCGAAAACCGTGGCCCACGTCGTGAAGAAGGCACCAGCCGTCGTCGTTTCGGTGACGCGTAAGCCTTGCACTTCTGACGTAAAGTAAAATATACAGCCCCGATAGATGCTATCGGGGCTTTTTTTATTCCCTTTGTACTCTTGTACTGGTACAGTGCGTCACATTAAAATGCAGAACCGCATGATTGACTGGAGAAAAGGCTGTATGGCGACACTAACCACCACCCAAACGTCACCTTCGCTGCTTGGCGGCGTGGTGATCATCGGCGGAACCATTATAGGTGCCGGGATGTTTTCCCTGCCCGTGGTCATGTCCGGTGCGTGGTTCTTCTGGTCGCTGGCCGCACTGGTCTTTACCTGGTTCTGTATGCTTCATTCCGGGTTGATGATCCTCGAAGCCAACCTGAACTACCGCATTGGCGCGAGCTTCGACACCATCACCAAAGATCTGTTAGGCAAAGGCTGGAACCTGGTCAATGGACTCTCCATCGCATTTGTCCTGTACATCCTGACCTACGCCTACATTTCGGCGAGCGGCTCGATTCTGCATCACACCTTCTCGGAGATGTCGCTGAACGTTCCGGCGCGTCTGGCAGGATTGTGCTTTGCACTGGGCGTGGCGTTTATCGTCTGGATGAGTACCAAAGCGGTGAGCCGGATGACGGCCATTGTACTGGGTGCAAAGGTGATCACCTTCTTCCTGACGTTCGGCAGCCTGCTGGGGCACGTAACGCCGGCAACGCTGTTTAATGTCGCCGAAGTGAACACCTCGTATACGCCGTATTTGCTGATGACGCTGCCGTTCTGTCTGGCTTCGTTTGGCTACCACGGTAATGTGCCGAGCCTGATGAAGTACTACGGCAAAGATCCGCGCACTATCGTGAAATGTCTGGTCTACGGTACGCTGCTGGCGCTGGGGCTGTATGTCATCTGGCTGCTGGGAACCATGGGCAACATCCCGCGTCCAGAATTTATTGGCATTGCACAGAAGGACGGTAACATTGATGTGCTGGTGCAGGCGCTGAGTGGCGTTCTGAACAGCCGCAGTCTGGATCTGCTGCTGGTGGTGTTCTCCAACTTTGCGGTGGCAAGCTCGTTCCTCGGCGTGACGCTGGGCCTGTTTGACTACCTGGCAGATCTGTTTGGCTTCGATGACTCCGCGATGGGACGCTTCAAAACTGCACTGCTGACCTTCCTGCCACCGATTGCGGGTGGCCTGCTGTGGCCGAACGGCTTCCTGTACGCCATCGGCTATGCCGGTCTGGCAGCGACCATCTGGGCGGCAATTGTGCCGGCGCTGCTGGCCCGAAAATCACGTCAACGCTTCGGCAGCCCTAAATTCCGCGTCTGGGGCGGCAAACCGATGATTGTACTGATTCTGGTATTTGGTGTGGGTAACGCGCTGGTTCACGTGCTGTCGAGTTTTAACCTGTTGCCTGTGTATCAGTAAGTTTTTGTGCCGGATGGCGGCTACGCCTTATCCGGCCTACGCGATCCCGTAGGCCCGGTAAGCGAAGCGCCACCGGGCAAAAGGGCTACCCCACCAACTCCTCTTTCACCTGCATCGCCAGCTCAAAGGAGTGCAAACGCGCCTGGTGATCGAAGATCTGGCCGTTAACCATAATCTCATCGGCCTGCGTCTCACGCAGCACCGCTTCCAGCCCGTGACGCACCTTCGCTTTATCACCTACCAGTGACATGCTCAGCGCCTGTTGAACACCATACTGCTCGGAGGCTGACCAGAGTTGATGCATATTCTCCACTGGCGGCGGAAGCTGGCCTGTCTCACCACGACGCAGCTTCACAAACGCCTGCTGCATAGAGGTAAACAGGAATTCTGCGTCGCGATTGCTGTCGGCGGCAATGATGTTGATACACACCATCGCGTACGGTTTCGCCAGACGCTCAGACGGTTTGAAATGGGTGCGGTAGAGATGCAGCGCCTGATGCAGCATATCCGGCGCGAAGTGCGAGGCAAACGCAAACGGCAGCCCCAGCTGTGCGGCAAGTTGCGCGCTATACAGACTTGAGCCTAACAGCCAGACCGGGATCTTCTCACCATAACCGGGTACCGGGCGCACGTGCGGGTTCGGGTCTCGCGCATCGAACCAGTCCACCAGTTCCGCCACGTCGCGCGGGAAGTTGTCGATATCGCCGCTCATATGGCGGCGGAGGGCGCGCATGGTGGGCTGATCACTCCCCGGCGCACGGCCAAGCCCTAAATCTATACGACCCGGATAGAGCGTATTCAGCGTGCCAAACTGCTCGGCAATCACCAGCGGGGCGTGGTTAGGCAGCATCACGCCGCCGGACCCCAGGTGCAGGGTGGTCGTATTTGCCGCCAGATAGCCAATCAGAACCGAGGTTGCCGCACTGGCGATGCCGACCATGTTGTGGTGCTCGGCCAGCCAGTAACGGTGATAGCCACGTTTTTCGGCCAGACGAGCGAGATCGAGCGAGTGCGAAAAGGCTTCTCGCGCCGAGGAGCCTTGAGGGATCGGCGCCAGATCCAGCACCGAAAACGGAAGGGTTTTGTCAGTCATAACAGCTCACTTTGTCGACGGTCAATCATTAATAGTGCATTAAAAAATGATAACCGTTGTTAACAAAGTGAGCCTTTTTTAGGCCTGCAGCTCCAGCCCGGCCAGACGTCGCCAGTAGCCGTTGCAGTCGCTATTAGCCTGCAGCGCCAGAGGCGCTGCACCATTTTCATTGGCGCGGAAGGCGTCCAGCATGGCGAACACACCCGTATCCAGAGGGGATAAACGCACCAGGTCTACCAGCCCGTCCATCGACGCCAGCTCGTTGCCCAGGTTATAGACATAGCCGCTCATGGTCTGAATGCCGTTCAGGACAAACACCTGCTGATTCTCCTGCGACAGCATGCTGCGCCCGTTCGGGTACTTAATGCAGCAGGTTTCGCACTCGTCTTTCGGACGGTCTTCCGAACGCGCGGTAAAGCAGCGGGCAGAGTAAGCCAGCGGCAGATGCCCGTAGCTCAGCACTTCCACTTCAAACTTGTTGCTAATGCCCAGCTCTTCGCACTGTGTGAGCAGGTTTGCCAGCCAGTCACGCGAGAGCTCAACCGGCATGCACCAGCGCGTCATTCCCTGTTTCAGCAACAGGCGCAGGGTCACGGCGTTGTAGCAGTTCAGGGCATGGCCCGCGACAAACGGCAGCCTGCGTTCGGCGCACATGTTCACTACGCCGAGATCGCTTGCTTCCAGCAGGAACTCGCCGTTCTCCACGTAGCGCTTTAGCTCGCCCAGTTCAGAAGCGGCCTGTACCAGGGCGAGCGTCGAAAGCACCACCTGTTTGCCGCTTCCGGCGAGGGTCTTCGCCATCTCCAGCCAGTCGCCCACTTTGGTGGCCCGGCGCTTGCTGCACACCGCTTCGCCGAGGTAAATCACATCGGCGCTGCTGCTGGCGGCCTGTTGATAAAAGTCTTCCAGCGTCTCTTTTGGCCAGTAGTAGAGTACGGGCCCTAATGAATATTTCATGATTTTCTCACTGCCATTTACGGTGATACGCGCCCAGTGTGGTTTGCGTACCTTCAGACATCGACCCCAGCGTCTCCATCCATGCCGGCTGCGGGGCGTAGTGCTGCGGGTCCGCCATGCAGCGGTCGATGGCCTGACGCCAGACTTTCGCAACCTGGCTCACGTAGGCCGGGCTGCGCTGGCGACCTTCGATTTTCACCGAGGCAATATTGGCCGCCAGCAGTTCCGGCAGCAGCTCAAGCGTATTGAGGCTGGTGGGCTCTTCCAGCGCGTGGTAACGCTGGCCGTCGACCAGATAGCGCCCTTTACAGAGGGTTGGATAACCGGCGTTTTCGCCGTCCTGATAGCGGTCGATCAGCACCTCATTCAGACGAGACTCCAGCCCCTGCGGCGTTTGCTGCCAGCGAACAAAGCGGGCAGGGGAGCAGGCCCCGACGGTATTGGGTGATTCACCGGTTAAATAGGAGGAGAGATAACAACGGCCTTCAGCCATGATGCACAGGCTGCCAAAGGCAAAAACTTCCAGCGGCACTGGCGTGACGCGCGCGAGTTGCTTAACCTGATGAATAGAGAGTACGCGCGGCAGCACCACGCGGGCTACGTCAAAGTTTCGGTGATAAAAACGTACGGCCTCTTCGTTGGTGGCAGATGCCTGAACAGAGACGTGGCGCTCAATATGGGGATAGCGTTCTGCCGCATACTCAAGCATGGCGAGGTCGGCCAGAATCAGCGCATCGGCACCCAGCTGTGCGGCCATATCCACCGCGCGCTGCCAGCGGGCGTAGCCGTCAGGATGGGCAAAGGTATTAATGGCGATGTGCAGTTTGCGGCGGTGCTGGTGAACGAAGTTAACGGCTTCCTGAAGCTTTTTCTCCGTAAAGTTGAGGCCAGCAAAATGGCGGGCGTTAGTATCATCTTTCAGCCCGATATAGACCGCATCGGCCCCATTTTCGATGGCCGCCTTAAGCGCCGGAAGGTTTCCGGCAGGGCAGAGCAGCTCCATAATTTATCCTGATGTAGTCGATCGCAAAAATGTTAACGAGCTGGGATTTTAATTAACCCATACGCGACAATTTTTGATTTAAGGCAGCTAATGGCGTATTGATGGCACCAATAATGAGCGTCACCGGACGACGGTTTGTTGATTTACGCCGCTATGTTATGTGCCGGATATGGCAAAATAGCGGGACTATAGCTATCAGGGAGTAAAGCTCGTGCTGGATAAACTGCGTTCACGTCTCGTACAATTTGGTCCATCAATGCTGAGCGTGCCGGTAAAACTGGCGCCGTTCGCGCTTAAACGTCAGGTGCTGGAGCAGGTCCTGAGCTGGCAGTTCCGTCAGGCGTTGCAGGATGGCGAGCTGGAGTTCCTGGAAGGACGCTGGTTAAGCATCGACGTGCGTGACATCGGGCTGCGCTGGTTTACCTCGGTTGAGAATGACCAGCTGATCGTACGCGAATCCGCTGACGCGGACGTGAGCTTCAGCGCCAACGCCAGCGATCTGCTTATGATTGCCGCGCGTAAGCAGGATCCGGATACGCTCTTCTTCCAGCGCCGTCTGGTGATTGAAGGCGATACGGAGCTGGGTCTGTACGTGAAAAATTTAATGGATGCCATTGAGCTGGAGCAGATGCCGAAAGCGCTGCGGGTGATGTTAATGCAAATGGCAGATTTCGTTGAGGCCGGGCTGACAACCCCGCCGGACAGTAAACACACTTCAGTAGGTGAGCCATGCTGATTCGAGTCGAAATTGGGATTGATGCGCCGGGGATTGATGCGTTGCTGCGACGTTCTTTTGAGAGCGATGCCGAAGCCCAACTGGTCCACGATCTCCGCGAAGACGGCCTGATTACGCTGGGGCTGGTTGCCACCGATGACGAAGGTCAGGTGGTGGGCTATGTGGCCTTCAGTCCGGTCAGCGTTCAGGGCGAAGAGCTCCAGTGGGTAGGAATGGCACCGCTGGCGGTGGATGAAAGCTATCGTGGGCAGGGTCTGGCGCGCCAGCTGGTCTATGAAGGGCTGGATTCACTGAATGAGTTCGGTTACGCGGCCGTTGTCACGCTGGGCGATCCCGCGTTTTATGGCCGTTTAGGCTTTGAACAGGCCGCGCATTACGATCTTCGCTGCCGCTGGCCGGGCACCGAATCCGCCTTCCAGGTTCATCGTCTGGCGGACGACGCGCTCAACGGCGTGCATGGCCTGGTAGAGTACCACGACCATTTTAATCGCTTTTAAGCAGGCTCTCGCGTAGCGCCTCAAAAGAGCCGTCTCCGGTCACGAGGCGCTCTTTCTGGCGCTTCGTCAGCTGTTTAATGCGGTATTCCAGCCTCAGCGCCAGAGAACGATCGCCCACGGCGGCTGAAAATGCCAGCTGCAATTCCCCTTTCCCCCGCAGCGCCTTTGCGCCTTTCCCCGTTTGATGTTGTAAAAAACGCCGTGCCACATCGGTGGTGATCCCGGTGTAGAGGGCATTATCAGCGGTTCGGACAAGATAGAGAAACCAGCACACGGTAAACAGATTCAGTATGTTAAGGTGAACGCACCATAGCATGAGAGAGAGCGAAAATGGAAACACTGGCCGCCATTAACCGCTGGCTGGCGAAGCAGCATGTCGTCACCTGGTGCGTTTACCACGAGGGAGAAATGTGGTGCGCAAACGCGTTTTACTACTACGATCCTGAGCGCGTCGCGTTTTACGTCATGAGCGAAGACAAAACGCGTCATGCGCAGATGACCGGCCAGCAGGCAAAAGTCGCGGGCACGGTGAATGGCCAGCCTAAAACGGTCGCGCTGATACGTGGGGTGCAGTTTAAAGGGGAAATCCGTCGTCTGGATGGGGAAGAGAGCGACGCGCGTCGTAAGCACTACACGCGCCGCTTTCCGGTTGCCGCTGCGCTAAAAGCCCCGGTGTGGGAAATCCGCCTTGATGAGCTGAAATTTACCGACAACACCCTGGGCTTTGGCAAGAAGCTGCACTGGTTACGCGCCGAGCAGGCGTAGCGCTTCGCGGTTAAACGCCGGGAGATCGTCCGGGGTCCGGCTGGTGATCAGCTGGTCTTTGTCGTTGACCACCTCCTGATCGTAAAACTCGGCCCCCGCGTTTTTCAGATCGATAACGATCGGTTTCACCGCCGTGAGCTTACGCCCGCGGACAACCTCCGCGCTGATGAGCAGCTGCGGGCCGTGACAGATGGCAAAGACCGGTTTGCCGGTAGAGACAAAGTCCCGGGTAAAGGTCACGAAGCGCTCGTCCCCGCGCAGGGTGTCCGGCGAGTGGCCGCCGGGTAACAGCAGGGCGTCAAAATCGGAAGGGCTAACGTTATCGATAGTCTCGTCGATGGTCACGCTGGCCTCGCCCTTATGGCCTTTCACCGTTTTGCCCGCTTCTTTCTCAATGGTGATCACTTCATGTCCCGCCTTGCGGAACGCCTCTGCAGGAGAGGTAAATTCTGAATCTTCAAACTCGTCGGTAATCAAGACTGCGATTTTCTTGCCCATGCTTCCTCCGTTGTTTTGGCTTCAGACTGATTTTTCTCCGCTTGTGGTAAATACTTACCTGTAACAGACTTCTAAGTGTGGTCGACCACGCCGAGTTCGCAAACGGACAATTCTGTAAAGGGGAGAAGATGAGCCAGGTACTGATAACAGGCGCAACCGGGCTGGTGGGCGGACATTTGCTGCGCCTGCTGATTCAGGATCGTCGCGTGAATTACATCGCCGCCCCGACGCGACGACCGCTCGCCGACGTCTCCGGCGTCTTTAACCCCCACGACCCGCAGCTGACTGACGCGCTGGCGCAGGTGCAGGATCCGATTGAGATCGCCTTTTGTTGCCTTGGCACGACCCGGCGCGAGGCGGGCAGTAAGGAGGCGTTTGTGCATGCGGACTACACGCTGGTGATTGATACGGCGCTCACCGCCAAAAGGCTGGGGGCCAAACATTTCCTGGTGGTCAGCTCGCTGGGGGCCAGCGCCGGATCGCCCTTTTTCTACAACAAGGTGAAGGGCAAAATGGAAGAGGCGCTGATTGCCCAGAAATGGGAGTACCTGACGATTGTTCGTCCCTCCATGCTGCTGGGACACCGGGACGAACGGCGTTTTAATGAGTCAATCTTCGCACCGCTGTTCCGCATTCTTCCGGGAAACTGGAAATCAATTGAAGCGCGGGATGTGGCGCACGCGATGCTGAAAGAGGCGTTATCTCCTTCGAAAGAAGGGGTGAACATTATCCCGTCGGCAAAACTGCGTGAAATCGCGCAGGGCGAGGCGTAAACTCCCCCGGCTAATTACCTAATACTCTCCGGGGAATGCTATGACTGGTCAGTCTTCATCTCAGGCGGCAACACCTGTTCAATGGTGGAAGCCCGCACTCTTCTTTCTCGTGGTCCTTGTTGGCCTCTGGTATGTGAAATGGCAGCCGTACTACGGTAAAGCCTTCACTGCTGCCGAAACGCACAGCATCGGAAAATCTATTCTCGCGCAGGCTGATGCCAGCCCGCTGCGGGCGGCGTGGGATTACGCCATGGTCTATTTCCTTGCCGTCTGGAAAGCGGCCGTTTTAGGCGTCATTCTGGGCTCGCTGATACAGGTGCTGATCCCGCGTCACTGGTTGATCAAAACCCTGGGCCAGCCGCGCTTTCAGGGCACGCTGCTGGGGACAGTTTTCTCCCTGCCAGGCATGATGTGCTCCTGCTGCGCCGCACCGGTGGCCGCAGGGATGCGTCGCCAGCGCGTGTCGATGGGCGGCGCGCTGGCGTTCTGGATGGGCAACCCGCTGCTCAACCCGGCAACGCTGGTGTTTATGGGCTTTGTGCTGGGCTGGCATTTCGCGTTCATCCGTCTGGTGGCCGGGTTGCTGACCGTGCTGGTGGTGGCGACGCTGGTGCAAAAATGGGTGAAGGATACTGCCGTCGAGCCTGCGTCCGTTGAGCTGGACGTCAGCGAGCCGCAGGGTGGTTTCTTCGCACGCTGGGGCAAGGCGCTATGGCAGCTTTTCTGGAGCACTATCCCGGTCTATATCCTGGCGGTACTGGTTCTCGGGGCGGCGCGCGTCTGGCTGTTCCCGCATGCGGAGGGCGCTATCGACAACACGCTGATGTGGGTGGTTGCGATGGCCGTTGCAGGCTGCCTGTTCGTTATCCCGACGGCCGCCGAAATTCCCATTGTACAGACCATGATGCTGGCTGGCATGGGCACCGCGCCGGCACTGGCGCTGCTCATTACCCTGCCTGCCATCAGCCTGCCGTCACTCATCATGCTGCGTAAGTCATTCCCGGCGAAAGCGCTGTGGCTCACCGCAGGACTGGTGGCGTTGAGTGGGGTGATAGTGGGGAGTCTGGCGCTGATGTAAAAAAGCCCGGTGGCGCTAGCGCTTACCGGGCGTGGAGTCGGGTGTGGATTACTTAATGTAAGTAAACGCGGTGGTGACGTGTTTCACGCCGCTCACCCGGCTGGCGATATCGGCCGCCGCTTTCCCTTCACGGTCGGTCACCAGACCCAGCAGGAACACTTCACCGTTTTCCGTCGTCACTTTCACGTTGGAAGATTTGACCTGATCCGAGCCCAACAACTGGGAACGCACTTTGGTGGTGATCCAGGTATCGGATGAGGCCTCACCCAGACCAATGGGTTTGCCCTGGCGCACTTCGTTAAAGACTTCAGTGGTTCCTTCAACACCCATCGCAATTTGTTTGGCGCGAGAGGCGAGCTCCATATTCGGCGCCTGGCCTGCCAGCAGCACTTTGCCCTGATAAGCCGTCACGTTGATACGCGCTTCTTTCTTGATTTGTTCATCTTTCGACAGCGCACTGTTAACGCGCAGCTCCAGCGTACCGTCATCCACCTGCGTACCCACCGTACGTGGATCGGTTGCCGCTTTGGTGCCGACTGCGGCGGTACCCACAACGGCCGCAGCGATACATCCCTGAAGCAGTAATGCAGACATGAGGACTGCGAGGGTCGATAAAGCCTTCATAAGAACTCCTTAATCATCCTGGTGAGGGAAAAGCGTGTTATCGATCAAATCACATAAGCAGTTCACCGTGAGCATATGCATCTCCTGAATGCGTGCGCTCCGGTGAGACGGAATGCGGATTTCCACATCCTGCGGCCCCAGCAGACCCGCCAGCTCACCCCCGTCATAGCCGGTTAAGGCCACAATGGTCATGTCGCGGGTGACGGCGGCTTCAACGGCTTTAACAATATCCCGGCTATTGCCGCGCGTGGAAATGGCCAGCAGCACATCTCCGGCATGACCCAGAGCGCGCACCTGCTTTGCGTAAATTTCGTCATGCAGACGATCGTTAGCAATCGCTGTTAAGACCACATTATCGGTATTAAGTGCAATGGCAGGTAAACTGGGGCGTTCTGTTTCAAAACGATTGATCATGCTGGCAGCAAAATGCTGTGCGTTGGCGGCGGAAGTCCCATTGCCACAACAGAGGATTTTGTTGCCGTTAAGCAGGGATTGCACCAGCGTCATCGCGGCACGAGAGATAGCATCCGGAAGGGCTTCCGCCGCGGCAATCTGAGTCTGGATGCTTTCTGTGAAGCACACTTTAATTCTTTCGAGCACGTTATCCCTTTTAAATCTTAATTATGCGTCTTCGCCAAAAGCGTTTTTAAGCCATTCGATCTCATTTCCGGTGAAGGCTATCACATCGAACCGGCAATCCACAGTATCAAAACTCCCATTATGGCGGGCAAGCCACAAGTGGGCAGTCTGTAATAATTTATGTTGTTTGGCGAGCGTCACGCTGGCGGCAGCACCGCCAAAACGGGAGGACTGTCGAAAGCGGACTTCGACAAACACAATCACCTGACCCTCTTTCATGATCAGATCGATTTCGCCGCCACGTCCGCGAACGTTAGCGGCGATAAAGCGCAGTCCTTTGCCTTCAAGCCAGCGACGCGCCTTTAATTCCCATGCGTCGCCGGTCTCTTTACGGCTTAACTGGCCGGGACGATTTGCCCCTGCTGGTATTTGAGCCATGATAACTTCCTGTTGATCACGCATTCCTGAGTCGCGGTCAGATCGCCGGTGTTGCCGTTAAGCTCAAAGCCCGGTACCTGACGCATCTGGGTAAAGTGGTTCGCCAGCGCCCAGGCATCGACACCCATCGCATACAGACGCGCCAGCGAGTAGTCGTTACGCACCGCGCCCAGCGCCTGCTGCATCAGCGCCGGGTTGCTGCCAGCCAGCATCGGGATTTCGCTGTACTGCAGACCGTCCATCTCCAGGCGGAAATCCGGACCTGCGGTGCCCTGCGCGCTGCGGGAGCTGGCATAGAGCGTTGCGCCACTCTGGCTGCCGTTACGCATCGCGATCATCGGTTTGATAAAGGCGATCTCCTGTGGCGTGGCAACGATATAGGCTGCATCCACTTTACCGCTGCCGCTAATCTGCGCGTCAGTTGGTGGGGCAGGGATCGTCAGACCGCCAATGGTCACCCCCTGCTGCTGCGGCAGGCTCGCGGTGACCGGGCTACCGTTAAGCGCAATGCCTGCCCCGCCGTTTACGCCCGCGCGCAGTTCAGAGACGGAACCGAATTTTTGCTGCAGCACCACGCCGCCACCCAGCTTCTGCCACTCATCGGCAAAGGCATTGGCCACGCGATCGCCCAGCGTGCTGCGTGGGATGAGCAGCAGTGGAGCCTGTTTGCCCTGCTCGTGAATATGACGCGCCGCGTCGCGGGCTTCATCTTCCGGTGAGAGCGCGAAGTAGCAAATATTGGCCCGGTTCTGCACCTGCTCAGGCTGGTTGAGCGCCAGCACGTTCAGCGTGGTGTTGCTCTTCATCAGCTCTTCCACGTTATTTTTCAGCAGCGGGCCGACAACGATGCTGGCACCGTCCTGTTGAACCTGCGCCAGAACCTGATCAAGCGGTTGCGAGCTGGTGTCATAGATTTTCAGCTCAGCGCCAGGGTTAGCGCTGGCGGTTGCCACGGCCTGCGGCTGAGCGGCAGGTTGAGCAGTGGGCTGAGTGGTGGGCTGAGTGGTCTGCGCCTGCGGCTGTTCCGCTGTCGCGGGCGCCGTGGTCGGCGCGGCTTGTGTCTCTGCCGGCGCCTGATCCGGCGTGGCTGGCTCTGGCGTCGCGGCTGGAGGCGTCGTCGGGGCCGTCACCGGGTTTTGCATCGTGCCCTGCGCCGGGGTTTGCGCTGTGGTCAGGTCGCTGGTCTCCGCGGCGGAAGGGCTGACAACGTCGCTCACGTTCGCCGCCTGTGCCGCCTGGGCGGGCACCGCGCTGCCGGTCACGGGCGTGGTACCGTTCTTCGCCGCTTCAAAGCCCTGCTGAATGGTACGGCCAAATACCGCCGCCTGGCCGTTTAACGGCAGAAGCAGGGCGATTTTGCTGGTGGAGGCAGGCTTAAAGTTCTGCACGTTAACCAGCTGAGTGGGCAGCATTTTCGCGCCAGGGTTCTGCGGGTAGCGGGTCTGCCAGTCGGTAATACCGGCTTTCAGCATTTTTGGATCGCTGCGGTTGTTAAACCACATCTGCTGCAAATCCAGCCAGCCCTGCAGCACGTTTTCATCCGCGTTGATGACCAGCGCCTGAGCCTGTTCCTGGGTCATCGAGGCAAGCGCCTGCCAGGTGGCATCGATATTTTTCTGCTTATCCGCACCGCCAAGCAGCGGCTCCTGGGCAATCAGCGCACGCAGCAGCGTCAGGGAAGGGCGTCCCTGTTCAGCGGTAATGCCCGTCTGCCAGAAACGGGCCTGCTGATTTTTATCCAGCGCGCTCACGTCGATGTCGCCGAGGACCTTCTTCGCGGCGGCGTAATCTTTCAGTGCGACTTTCAGCTCGGCGGAGAGCAGGCTCTGCTCACGGCGCTGGGTGTCGTTAAGATCGTTCGGCAACTGGTTGAACAGCTCGGCGGCCTGCTGGGTTTTCCCCTCTTTCAGCAGTGCACGAATGGCGAGTAATTGCCAGTTGATCCTGGTATCATTTGAACTCTGCGACATTTGTTGCAGATAAAAGCCAGAATCAGCCTGAGCAGACCCCTGAAGATGGGCTGTGCTCTGGTCAGGTGCCTGGGTGCCACAGCCTGCAAAGATCAGGGCTGCCAGCAGAAGCGGCACGCTGCGCGTGGCTTTTTTTCGAAGAAACGTTAACGGTACCATACTGTATCCAGTGATTTTTTACGCAATGCTCAATATTAAAACGGCAATACGGACGAAACAATGAAACAACACGAAACGGCAGATAATTCTCAAGGCCAGCTTTATATTGTACCTACTCCTATCGGGAATTTATCTGATATTACCCAACGTGCGCTGACCGTATTGCAAACTGTTGATTTAATTGCCGCTGAAGATACCCGACACACCGGTTTACTGCTTCAACATTTCGCGATTAACGCCCGTCTGTTTGCCCTGCACGATCACAATGAGCAACAAAAAGCCGAAACGCTGGTGGCGAAGCTGAAGGAGGGGCAGAACATTGCCCTCGTCTCCGACGCCGGTACGCCGCTGATTAACGACCCTGGCTATCACCTGGTGCGTACCTGTCGTGAAGCCGGTATTCGCGTTGTGCCGCTGCCGGGGCCGTGCGCTGCCATTGCGGCGCTGAGCGCCGCGGGTCTGCCGTCCGACCGTTTCTGCTATGAGGGCTTCCTGCCTGCCAAATCCAAAGGCCGTCGTGACGTGCTGAAGGATCTGGAAGCGGAACCGCGTACCCTGATTTTCTACGAATCCACGCATCGTCTGCTGGAGAGCCTGGAAGACATGGTGACCGTCTGGGGCGAAGGTCGCTACGTGGTGCTGGCGCGCGAGCTGACCAAAACCTGGGAGACCATTCACGGCGCGCCGGTGGGCGAACTGCTGGCGTGGGTGAAGGAAGACGAGAACCGCCGCAAGGGTGAGATGGTGCTGATTGTCGAAGGGCACAAAGCGCAAGAAGACGCGCTGCCTGCCGACGCGCTGCGTACGCTGGCGCTGCTGCAGACTGAACTGCCGCTGAAGAAAGCGGCGGCACTGGCGGCGGAGATCCACGGCGTGAAAAAGAATGCGCTCTATAAGTATGCGCTGGAGCAGCAGGGGGAGTAAGCCAGATGAGCCGCTATCAGCCTCCTTTTACTATCACACCATCGATTCTCAATCAGGTTGTTGAGATTGGTGAGCTATTAGAGCATTGGGCGGCACATTCAGGAAGAACCTCTCCGCTACTGCGTAAAGAGAATCGAATCCGC
The DNA here is from genome assembly GCF_003986875.1 of Enterobacter sp. WCHEn090032. Classification (NCBI taxonomy): domain Bacteria; kingdom Pseudomonadati; phylum Pseudomonadota; class Gammaproteobacteria; order Enterobacterales; family Enterobacteriaceae; genus Enterobacter; species Enterobacter sp. WCHEn090032. Next base: position 26,497 of record NZ_RXRN01000014.1, on the reverse strand, counting down.
ACAATTCAGGCTTCTCTGGCCATTGAGCATAACTCTCTGACGACCGGGCAAGTGACGGCAATCATGGAGGGTAAGCGCGTGCTCGCACCAGAAAAAGATATTCAGGAAGTGCGTAACGCGATTCTTGCTTATGAGAAATTGCCCGAATGGAAGCCCTGGAAGCTTAAAGACTTACTCAGCGCACATCGGTTATTAATGACTGGTCTGGTCGATCATCCTGGGAAGCTCAGGAATGGGGATGTTGGGGTATACCGTGGGAACCAGTTAGTCCACATGGCTCGGCCAGCCTCGCAGATGAACCGCCTTATTGGCGATCTGCTTGCCTGGCTTAAGCAAACCGATCTTCACCCGCTGATTGCCAGCTCGGTATTTCATTACGAGTTTGAATTCATCCACCCTTTTTCAGATGGAAATGGCCGCATGGGGCGGCTGTGGCAAACGTTGATCTTAAGCCAGTGGCGTGCAGAACTTGCATGGTTGCCCGTTGAGACTCTCATTCACTTCCAGCAAACGCGCTATTACCAGATTCTGGGACAATGCGATCGGGCCAGTGATTGCACGGCATTCGTGGAGTTTATGCTGCAAAATATGGCCGAAGATTTGCGGGAAGGCATAGGCGCTTCTTCCGTAATGTCGGAAAAAATGTCGGAAGAATTGTCGGAAAAGGAAAATGCTATCCTTGAGCTTCTTGCCGTTCAACCGCAGCTTTCCGCGGCGATGTTAGCATCCATGTTTGGCGTCACTTCGCGCACAGTGGAACGATACCTCCACGCTTTGCAAACGAAGGGGAAATTAAAACGCCTGGGGGCAAGGAAAGGGGGAAGCTGGCAGGTCATGCGCTGACCTGCGTCGTAAGCTATACCGTAATGACCTCCGTACCCGCTTTGCTCAGCAGTTCTTTATCGTGCTTTCCGATCCCTTCATCCGTAATGACGCAGTCAATCTTCTCCATCGGCAGCACCTGGTTAAACCCGCGGCGATTAAACTTGCTGGCATCCAGGACGGCAATCACCTTATGCGCGGCCGCGGCCATCACGCTGCTGATCGAGTAGCCTTCATTGAAAGTGGTGATGCCGTTTGTCGCATCAATACCGTCAGCCCCAACAAACATCAAATCCGCGCTGATACCTGCAAGCGAACGCTCTGCAATGGTGCCATGCATCGAATGCGTTTTATGGCGCACCGTACCGCCACAGACCACCAACGTAATATCTTTATTTTCCGAAAGGGCAAACGCGGCGGGCAGGCTGTTGGTGATGACAGTGATATTGCTTTTTTTAGTCAGTGCTTCGGCGATGAGCATCGTGGTGCTCCCGCTGTCCAGGATGATCGTCATCCCTTCTTCAATCATGGCCACCGCTGCCTGCGCGATACGCTTTTTCGGATCGCTTGCCAGTTGATAGCGGTCTTCCAGAACGACTTCCTGATTTTCGCTTTCCGACAGGTTACTGCCGGGTCTGGCGGCTCCGCCATGAAAGCGGGTGACCAGCCCCTTTTCTTCCAGCAGGCGCAGATCGGTTCGAATGGTCACTTCCGAAATACCAAACATATTCGAAAGATCCTGCACCATCACGCTGCCCTGAGCGTTGACGAGGTCAACGATTTTGTTCCTTCGCTCAAATGAGTTCATATTGAATTGCCTGATAATTAACTGTCCCTATTCTAATCGAAGGTATGCGAAAGGTGTAAGGCAATATTCGAAAGTAAATGTGAGCCAGCTCTGGTTGCTGGCTCGAGGCGTCAGGCGAAACGCAGCATAATTTTGCCCTGCATCGGTGCGCCGTTCAGAGCCTGCACGGCCTGAGCGAAGCTCTCACTGTCGCCGATATGGGCAATGAGTGGCTTCAGTTGCAGTTTTTTCCCCGTGAGCAGGCGGACCGCCGTTTCCCACTCTTCCCCAGGCCACGGTGCTGAGTAGTTCATCCAACTACCCAGAAGCGTCAGTTCCTTACGCAGGATCTTGCCGAAGGTTGCAACAGGTAAATTCAGGTCATGATGTAATGTACCGACCAGTGCAATCTGAGCGTGAGGACCGGCAATATCAATGGCAAGCGAGACAGTTTGTGGGGTTCCCGCAGTCTCCAGCACCAGTTGATCAAACCGGCTGTCCCTCAGCGCGTTGAGAATGTCATCGACGCTTAGGGCCCGGCTGTTAAACACCTGAGTTGCACCCAGCGAGGTCGCCAGGGCGAGCTTATCGTCGTTGATATCAATTGCAGTTACGCTCTTTGCCCCCAGCGCCAGCGCGCACTGCATTGCCAACAGACCAATCGTCCCGGCACCGACGATAACGACATTTTTACCTTTGCATCCTGAAGCCAGGTGGAACGCGTGCAGTCCTACGGTGACAGGCTCGATAAATGCCCCGTCTTCGATCGCCATCTCTGCTGGCAGACGGAACAGGTTCGCGCGCTTCACGACAATATATTCCGCATTGCCGCCGTCACTGCGTGAGCCGACAAACTGGTACTGTTTACACAGCGAGTAGTAGCCTTTTTCACACTCCGGACAGGAAAAACAGGGCAGGAGTGGAATGCAGGCCACTGCATCTCCTGCCTGGAGATCCTTTACATCTGCACCACAGGCTTCGACGTGTCCGCTAAATTCATGGCCCAGGGTGATCGGGTAGTAGTGCGCCCCTTTGGCAAAAATACGCGGAATGTCCGAGCCGCATAATCCTGAGCAAACAATGCGCACCAGAACATCATCCGCTGCCTGAATCTGAGGGACCGGGCGTTCTTCAACGCGCACGCTGCCCTCAGCATGAATTACTACTGATTTCATGATTCACTCCAGAAAAAGAAGGGGAGCACGGCTCCCCGGATATTAAGATACCGTCTGGCTTTGCGGGTTTTCGGCGTTTTTCTCCGCCGCCGTAAACGCCCGGGCACGTCGCCAGGTGAGCAGTACGCCAGTGAAGTAGATCGCGCCAATCACGATGAATCCCACCACGTTTTGCCAGGTAAAGAGCTGGATGAGCAGCCAGGTGACCGGCGAACCACCCTGATCCATGGATGCCACAAGCCCACCTGCTTTTAACGCACCAGCATTCTGTGCAAGCTTGGTGTGCAGACCGATGGTCTGTGTGGCGATCCAGAGTGTGATCCCCATGATGATGACGCCGGAGATGAGTGTGCGGAACAGATTACCCTGGTGAACCGCGACCGCCATTGCCACGAAGAAGCCGATAGTCGCAAGGTCGCCGAAAGGCAGCACCTGGTTACCCGGTACCAGCACCGCAATTAGAATGGTTAACGGGATGAAAATGAGACTGGCGGAGACCACTGACGTATGGCCCAGCAGTAGCGCGGGATCAAGACCAATTAAGAACTCCTGACCACCAAATTTGGCCTGCAGGCGTTTGCGGGCGTGTTTAGCAATCGGCGTCAGGCCGTCCATAATCGGCTTGATGACACGCGGCATAAGCAGCATCACTGCGGCGGTTTTCACCGCCAGTTGCAGAACGGATTTTGCGTCGTAGCCTGCCAGTATGCCGATGACCAGCCCCATGACAAAACCGACGGTGACGGGCTCGCCAAACGGACCAAAGCGTTTCTGCACATCGTCGGCGCTAAAGTGGATCTGCTTCAGACCTGGAATGTGGTTGATAATCGTATCGACCAGCACCGCGACAGGACCGAGATACGCCGACGAGCCGTGAGGAATGGCAATTCCCTCCAGACCGAAGAAGTCTCGCGTATCTTTGGCAAACCAGTCTCCCAGCTTGTAGACAAAGGCCGCGTGAACCACCACACCAAGGATCCCCAGCCAGTAAGAGCCAGTAGCCAGGTGCAGCATTGCGCCGGTGAAGGTCATGTGCCAGATGTTCCAGATATCCACGTTCACTACGCGGGTCATACGAGTGACCAGCATGATGACATTGACCCCAATAGCTACCGGGATCGCCACCAGTGCGATTTGGGAGGCCCAGGTCATGGGAGAAGAACCTGGCCAGCCGATGTCCACCACGTGCAGGTTAATCTGGAATTGTTCCGCCATCGCTTTGGCTGCCGGGCCAATGGAGTCGAGCATAAGGCCAATGACCAACCCAATTCCCACGAAGCCGATGCCGATATGCAGGCCGGACTTGAAGCAATCGCCCAGTTTCATCCCCAGCAGTTTCGAGAAGATAATGATGACAATCGGCAGCATGACGGTGGGACCGAGGTCGAGGATATACCGCATGATTTCGGTAAACATGATCTTACCCCTCGAGGATAGTGAGGATTTTTTGTTGCAGGGCTTCGATACCGACGCCCGATACAAACGGCATCCCATGAACCACCGGAATGTCACCAAACGATCTGTCGACTTTTGCCGTGGTGCAGATCAGGTCTGCACCGTCCATATAGGTTTCAATTTCGGTCACCCGACACTGAACCAGATCCAGCGTTATGTGGTGGGCTTCACACAGTTCTTTGATCTCTTCAGCCGCCATGGTTGAGGTGGCTACAGCACCACCACAGGCAACAATAACTTTACGTTTCATAGGGTACTCCTTTTTATTATCAGTATGTTATGAAGCCTGTGCACAGGAGGCAGGCTCAAGGATAGTCTCCCGGAATTGCTCGGCCAGGCGATCGGCTGGCGTGGCCAGCAACATGTCCAGCGTGTCCGGGTTTTGTAGCTCGCTGAAAAGACGGCGCAGCAGTTTTATTTGCGCCGCAGGGTTTTCAACAATTAACGCGATGATGAGTGAAACCGCGACCTCTCCATCATCATCCGCCTGCTGAAAATTCACCGGCTTGTCCGGGCGAATCAGGTAAATCGCAGGACTTTTGGCGTGTACCGCTTCACAATGCGGGATCGCAACTGCATGGCGTTCGAGGGTAATGCCGGTGGGGTAGTTGAGCTCCCTTTCCAGCAGTGCGGCCGGGTAAGTGGCATGCACAACACCTTTCGCCAGCATCTCTTCGCCAATGTGTGCCAGCGCAAGCTGGCTGTTTTCAAACTCAATTCCGGTACGGACAAAAATGTGACTCATAGACTCTCCGGGCATCAGACGAATTCAGGGGTACAGCCAAATCGATAGGCGCGTAATACATCCTGTATTTTGTCGATGATGAGATTTTGCGGTGTTGCAACGATCTCATTCATCGACAAACGTTCGAACTGAACGGGCATAAACTGGCTGATCAGCCCCAGTGGCAGTGCGGTGTTACTCAGATTGGCGAGTAATTTCTCCACACCCTGACGGATACGCGGATGCGGCCAGTAGTAGCGAATGCGGTCTGAGAGGCTGAAATGAATATCCACCATCGCCTGACTCCAGGTCGGGCGGTAGTACTTCTGCCAGTAGTCCGGCTCGTTCAGCATCACTTCGTCGATTACCTCCAGCACGTGGCTGCGCTGCTCAGGGCAGATAAGTTCTTTCTCCATTTGCGCAAGGGCAAAGATGGCTTCACGCAGGGCAAAGGTGAGCGCAGGGCCAACTTTCAGGATCGCGAAGTGATCGCGTACCAGAGCACGATAAGCCTGTCGGGTCTGGTAGTCGGTCGAATGCGCCTCGTAGACCATCGGTGTCTGGCGGATCCAGCCGGACAGTGCCTCTGCAGCGTGGGGCTGGTAGTGAATAATTTGGGTATGGTCGAACTCCACGCCCGGTTGCACCACGATAGCAATCACGCGCGTCATGGCGTCGTCCAGCCCCTGTTCGCTAAAGGCTATGCGATGGGTGTCCAGCGTCTGTGCCGCATCTTCGACACGGGTAACATGCACGCTGTTAATCGTGCTGGCTTCTCCGCCCGGTACGGGAACTTCAGTACCAATGACGTAGGTTAAAGCTGCTTTTTGTTGCTCAGTGGCCGTCTCTTCTGCTGCTTTGCACAACCGTGCAGCGCGCTGTGCTACCACCACTGGCGCTAGCGGAATGGGGTCGTCGGCGCAGGACATGGATGCATCCAGATGGATCTTGGTAAATCCGGCGGCCACATAGGCTTTTATCAGCTCAACGGATTTTTCCATCGCGGCTTCCGCCGGTTCGTTTTGCCAGCAGTTAGGCCCCAGGTGATCTCCACCAAGAATCAGGCGTTCGCGTGGAAAGCCAACCTCCCTGGCGATGTTCAACACAAAATCGCGAAAATCAGCAGGTTCCATCCCGGTATAGCCACCAAACTGATTCACCTGATTTGAGGTGGCTTCAATCAGCACTTTATTGGCGGTGTTCACATCAAATCGCAGTGCAGCTTCGATGACCAGCGGGTGTGCTGAACAGACAGAACAAATACCGAAATGCTCTCCCGCCTTATGGCGGGCAATAATATCTTTCACGTTTCCTCCGGGTCAGGACTTTAGAGTTTTCCTTCACAACCACAATCGGTAATCACCTTGCGTACGACCTCTTGCATGGCACTTTTGGCAGGTACCATGTAATGACGCGGATCGCTGGCATCGGGATGTGAAGCGAGATAGGTTTTCAGCGCATTTGAGAAGGCGATTTTGAGTTCTGTGGCAACATTAACTTTGCAGATCCCGAGGCTGATTGCCTTACGGATATCTTCTGTCGACAATCCTGAGGCACCGTGCAGTACCAGCGGGATATCAACCTGACTGCGGATCTCTGCCAGGCGCTCGAAATCGAGTTTTGGCGTGGCTTTGTACAGGCCGTGCGCAGTGCCGATAGCAACAGCCAGCGAGTCGATACCCGTGAGTACAACAAACTCATGCGCCTGTTGTGGATTGGTGTAAAGCGCATCTTTGCTGTCGACGACCAGGTCATCTTCCTGACCCCCCAAACGCCCAAGTTCGGCCTCCACGCTAACGTCGTAGCGGTGGCAGTAGTCCGTTACTCTCTTCACCAGCGCCACGTTTTCAGTGAACGGATGATGAGAGCCGTCGATCATTGCAGAGCGGATCCCGCTCTGTACTTTCTGCGCGATATCGTCGAAATCTTCGTGATGATCGAGGTGGATCGCCAGTGGCTGGTTGTACGTTTTGGCCAGATCGCTGGCGATGGCGACCACGTTCCCGGTTCCGGCATAGCTAAACGTCCCGGGCGTACCCGCGACGATCAGGGGAGAGCGCATCTCAGAGGCCGTTTCGACGACTACCTGCAGCGTTTCGAGATTATGAATATTGAATGCCGGAACCGCGTAACCTTCACGCTGTGCCTTTATCAGCATCGCTTTCGACGAGATGATGTACATCTTTCCTCCGAAACCTTTCGTTTTGAGTATGCGAAAGACAATATAGGGTTTCGGAATGTTTTTTTGTGATTGGTATCTTAAAAACGAAAGAACCGAAATGAAAGATAAGAATGCGAAAGAGTCGAAAGCAAAAAAAAGCATGGCCGAAACCATGCTAAAGGAGGTTTACAGTAAACTCACGTCACAGGCGCCGGGTTAAACACCGCCAGCTGGTTATGCAGCCCCCATTGGTCAGAGAAGGTTTTCTTCCGCCCGCTCGCCACGTCCAGAATGAAGTGGAACAGTTTCCAGCCCACCTCTTCAATGCTCTCTTCCCCGGTGGCGATGGTGCCCGCGTTGATATCCATTAAGTCATACCAGCGGTTTGCCAGCTCGGTGCGCGTCGCCATTTTTATTACCGGCACCGCCATCAGGCCGTACGGCGTACCGCGCCCGGTGGTGAAGACCTGCACCGTAATGCCGGAAGCAACCTGCTGGGTACCACAGACGAAATCACTGGCGGGCGTTGCCGCGTAGATCAGGCCGCGCTTCGTCGGGCGTTGGCCGGGAGAAAGCACTTCCGCAATCGCGCTCTGACCGGATTTGGCGATCGAGCCAAGGGCTTTTTCCACCACGTTTGCCAGACCGCCTTTTTTATTGCCGGGAGAGGGGTTAGCGCTGCGGTCGGTTTTGCCCATATCCAGATAGTTATCGTACCAGGCCATCTCCTCTAGCAGGCGTTTGCCGATCTCTTCATTGACGGCGCGAGGCGTAAGCAGATGAATGGCGTCACGGACTTCGGTCACCTCGGAGAACATCACCGTGGCACCGCAGCGAACAAGCAGATCGGACGCATAGCCCACCGCCGGGTTGGCCGTCACGCCGGAGAATGCATCGCTGCCGCCGCACTGGGTGCCCACCACCAGTTCCGATGCCGGGCATGTTTCGCGCTGGCGTTGGTTGAGTTTGTCCAGATGGCGCTCTGCGACCTGCAGAATGTCGTCGACCATTGAGCGGAAACCGACATGGCGTTCGTCCTGCAGGCGCACAATGCTGGCCTCATCGGCCGGGATGGCTTTGACATCTTCCGTGCCCTGCAGCAGGCGCTCAGGCTGGAGCTTTTCACATCCCAGGCCGATCACCATCACCTCGCCGCCAAAGTTCGGGTTGAGGGCGATATTATGGATGGTCCGGATGGGCACGACGGCTGCCGGGGCGTTAATCGCCACGCCGCAGCCGTAAAGGTGGTTCAGGCCGACCACGCCGTCCACGTTCGGGTATTTCGGCAGCAGATCGCGTTCAATAATTTTCACCACGTAATCCACTACGCCCGCCACGCAGTGTACGCTGGTGGTAATGCCGAGCAGGTTTTTGGTGCCGACGCTGCCGTCCGTATTGCGATAGCCTTCGAAGGTATAGCCTTCCAGCGGGGGAAGCGGCTCCGGCACGCGGGTTGCCAGGGGCAGCGTATTCAGCGGCGGGGCTTCCGGTAGCTCAACCAGCGACTCCTCAACCCAGCTACCCCTGGCAATGAAGCGCACGGCATAGCCGATGACTTCACCGTAACGCACGATTTCGCTGTTAGCAGGAATATCCACCAGGGCGACTTTATGCCCCTGCGGAATATGCTCAATCAGTTCCAGTCCGTCCGGGAAGCGGGTTCCTGCTTTTAAGCCATTGTCGTTGACAATAATCGCCACATTATCGGTGTCGTGCACTTTTATATAGAACGCCGTCGGCGATGCGTGTCGAATTTCAATGTCGGCCATTGTTCACTATTCTCCGGCAAAGTGTCTGATAATAAATTCAGCCAGTTTTCTAATGGTAGAAATTAATACGTGGCTTTCAGAAATAAAGCATGTCAGCAGATGACATATGAAAATGTGATCCCGATCGCTTGCGAACCAGTAATGCCTGATTCTGTGCATCAGCGCCCAGTGCTTTGTGCATATGCTCAAAATATTATCAAAATGCAACGCAATGATTGAGCATTAAAACAATGTGTGGACATGAATAGCGTCTTATACTGAATGACGATTTTATTACGCCAAACCAGGTCAGAATAATAAATATCATCCTGTCGCTGCGTCTGAATAAATAAAATGATATTGAACAAGGCTGCGGAATTAAAAAGGTAAACGCGATGAATAACGATATCTTCCCGAATAAGTTTAAAGCGGCCCTCGCGGCGCACCAGATTCAGATTGGCTGCTGGTCCGCGCTGGCAAATCCCATCAGCACGGAAGTGCTGGGATTGGCCGGGTTCGACTGGCTGGTGCTGGACGGCGAACATGCGCCGAATGATATCAGCACCTTTATTCCGCAACTGATGGCGCTGAAAGGCAGCCCGAGTGCCCCCGTAGTGCGCGTACCCACCAATGAGCCGGTGATCGTTAAGCGTCTGCTGGATATTGGTTTCTACAACTTCCTGATCCCGTTTGTGGAAACGGCAGAGCAGGCAGCGCTGGCTGTGGCCTCCACGCGCTATCCCCCGGAAGGGATCCGCGGGGTCTCCGTTTCGCACCGCGCCAACATGTTTGGCACCGTCCCGGACTACTTCGTGCAGTCCAACAGCAATATCACCATCCTGGTCCAGATCGAGAGCCAGCAGGGTGTTGATAACGTCGATGCGATTGCCGCCACCCACGGCGTGGATGGTATCTTCGTCGGCCCAAGCGATTTGGCGGCCGCGCTCGGACACCTGGGCAATGCCGGTCACCCGGACGTACAGCGTGCCATACAGCACATCTTTGCCCGCGCCAGCGCGCACGGCAAACCCAGCGGCATTCTGGCACCGGTTGAGGCGGATGCCCGCCGCTATCTGGAGTGGGGAGCCACGTTTGTTGCCGTCGGCAGCGACCTCGGCGTATTCCGCTCGGCCACGCAGAAATTAGCGGACGCTTTTAAAAAATAACCATCATTGAGGAAAAGACTATGACGCTGAAAGTGGGTTTTATTGGCCTGGGGATCATGGGTAAACCAATGAGTAAGAACCTCATCAAAGCAGGTTACTCACTGGTGGTATCCGATCACAATCCGCAGGCCGTGGCTGAGCTTATGGCGGCTGGCGCAGAAACGGCCACCACCGCCAAAGCCATTGCTGAGCAGTGCGATGTCATCATCACCATGCTGCCAAACTCACCGCATGTCAAAGAGGTCGCGCTGGGTGAGAACGGTATCATCGACGGTGCGAAGCCGGGCCTGGTGCTGATCGATATGAGCTCTATCGCGCCGCTGGCAAGCCGTGAAATCAGCGAGGCGTTAAAAGCAAAGGGCGTTGATATGCTGGACGCGCCGGTCAGCGGCGGCGAACCAAAAGCGATCGACGGTACTCTGTCGGTCATGGTCGGTGGTGAGAAAGCCGTTTTCGACAAATACTACGATCTGATGAAAGCGATGGCGGGCTCCGTGGTGCATACGGGGGACATCGGGGCGGGTAATGTGACCAAGCTGGCAAACCAGGTGATTGTGGCGCTGAACATTGCCGCTATGTCGGAAGCGCTGACGCTGGCAACCAAAGCGGGCGTCAACCCGGACCTGGTCTATCAGGCTATTCGCGGTGGGCTGGCGGGCAGTACCGTGCTGGATGCCAAAGCGCCGATGGTGATGGACCGAAATTTCAAACCTGGCTTCCGTATCGATCTGCATATTAAAGACCTGGCCAACGCGCTGGATACCTCCCACGGCGTGGGAGCCCAGCTGCCGTTGACGGCGGCGGTCATGGAGATGATGCAGGCGCTGCGCGCGGATGGCCTGGGCACGGCCGATCACAGCGCGCTTGCGTGCTATTACGAAAAGCTGGCGAAGGTGGAAGTCGCCCGTTAATCGCCTCTTGCCCACACCTGAGGGTGACAGCGGCGCGCAAACCCTCTATACTGCGCGCCGAAGCTGACCAGACAGTCGCCGCTTCGTCGTCGTCCCCTTCGGGGGAGACGGGCGGAGGGGAGGAAAGTCCGGGCTCCATAGGGCAGGGTGCCAGGTAACGCCTGGGGGGGAAACCCACGACCAGTGCAACAGAGAGCAAACCGCCGATGGCCCGCGCAAGCGGGATCAGGTAAGGGTGAAAGGGTGCGGTAAGAGCGCACCGCGCGGCTGGTAACAGTCCGTGGCACGGTAAACTCCACCCGGAGCAAGGCCAAATAGGGGTTCACATGGTACGGCCCGTACTGAACCCGGGTAGGCTGCTTGAGCCAGTGAGCGATTGCTGGCCTAGATGAATGACTGTCCACGACAGAACCCGGCTTATCGGTCAGTTTCACTTCTTAGAAAACCCCGCTTCGGCGGGGTTTTTGCTTTCAGGGTGTGTAGGTAGGGTAAGCGCAGCGCCACCCGGCAACCGTACAAACGACATCAATTCTCATATTTGCGACATTAAGCACATTTCACTGTTTTTGCCCCGTCAGTGTTCATCCCGCCTCTGTAGACGATCGTCATCACAAAATTTCACGCTAAAAAGTGGTCATTTTTTGGTATTGATAGTTTGTTATGAATGTTACCTTAATGATCTCGATTTTTTTCTCGTATGATATAAACATATTGAAATTAAAAACATTCACTCCATGAATGTGTGACGTATTCCACTCTTTAATGCCAGTCTGCCCAATCACGCCTGAAAATTTTTAGAAATTAAAAGAATGTTTCAAAAGAGTAGTGGTTATTTATTGTCCTTTAATTGCCTGAAAGATCGTCTTTATTGATTTTTTTAATGCAGCAAAATTTATCCGTGTTATTGCCATAAAATAAATTTATCACCCCGGTTTTTATTGATCAATATCAGCGTAATGGCGCGTAACGATAGAGTTATTGCATTGATAATAAAGGTTTTTAATGGGTTTTGGTCCGGTCTGTATTGGGTGCGAAAAGGCAAATTGTGAGTAACAGCACATACCCCCTGAAACATTATTGAGTAGAATCCACCCCGTCATAGGGAAATAAGCTCAGAATATTATGAACACTATTATTCTACCGAAAACACAGCACCTCGTGGTATTTCAGGAAGTCATTAAAAGTGGCTCCATAGGTTCTGCAGCAAGACAACTGGGGCTGACACAACCCGCCGTCAGCAAAATTATCAGCGATATTGAGTCCTACTTTGGCGTCGAAGTGATGGTGCGTAAAAACACCGGCGTAAAACTCACTGCCGCGGGCCAGGTTCTGCTCTCGTACTCAGAGTCGATCACCCGAGAGATGAAAAACATGGTGAGCGAAATCAACAGTCTGAGTTTCAGCACCGTCATGGACGTCTCCTTTGGCTATCCGTCGCTGATTGGTTTTACCTTCCTGTCTGAAATGATCAAAAAATTCAAGGAAGTGTTCCCGAAAGCGCGTGTCTCCATGTATGAAGCGCAGTTGTCATCTTTCCTGCCAGCCATTCGCGACGGTCGGCTGGATTTTGCCATCGGTACGCTGAGCGATGAAATGCTGCTGCAGGATCTGCACGTCGAGCCGCTGTTCGAATCTGAGTTTGTGCCGGTAGCCAGCAAATCACGAACGTGCACCGGCCCGACGACACTGGCATCACTCACCCACGAGCAGTGGGTGATGCCGCAAACCGACATGGGCTACTACAAAGAACTCCTGACCACCCTGCAAGACAACCACATCAGCATTGAAAATATCGTCCAGACCGATTCCGTCGTCACCATTTATAACCTTGTGTTGAATGCCGATTATCTGACGGTCATTCCCCGTGACATGATTGCCCCGTTCGGTTCCGATCAATTTATTGTCCTGCCAGTGGAAGATGAATTACCCGTGGCGCGTTATGCCGCCGTATGGTCAAAAAATTACAGAATAAAAAAATCGGCGTCAGTCTTAGTCGAACTGGCAAAACAATATGCGTCACTCACTGGCGAAAGACGACGATGATATATTAACGCCCTAATAAGCATTAAACCTTTTTAAAACACCCAGAGCTTATTTTAGCCGTGCTCTGATACCCTGACTTTGCCTGAAAAGAATGAATTATTATAACGAGGATATTATGCATATTACCTACGATCTCCCGGTAACGATTGAAGATATTCAGGATGCCAGAAAACGACTGGCAGGAAAAATATATAAAACCGGCATGCCGCGCTCGAATTACCTCAGCGAACGTTGTAAGGGTGAAATATTCCTTAAATTTGAGAATATGCAGCGTACCGGCTCCTTTAAAATTCGCGGTGCGTTCAACAAATTAAGCTCGCTGACCGATGCAGAAAGACGCAAAGGCGTGGTTGCCTGTTCCGCGGGAAACCACGCGCAGGGGGTCTCTCTCTCCTGTGCCATGCTGGGCATTGACGGCAAAGTGGTGATGCCGATGGGCGCGCCGAAATCTAAAGTGGCCGCGACGCGCGACTACTCGGCGGAGGTCGTGCTGCACGGGGAGAACTTCAATGACACCATCGCCAAAGTCAGCGAAATCGTCGAGATGGAAGGGCGTATTTTTATCCCGCCTTACGATGACGCCAAAGTAATCGCCGGACAGGGCACCATCGGGCTGGAAATTCTCGAAGACTTGTACGATGTGGATAACGTCATTGTGCCAATCGGCGGTGGCGGCTTAATTGCCGGGATCGCGACGGCGATTAAATCCATCAACCCCACCATCAATATTATCGGCGTGCAGTCAGAAAATGTTCACGGGATGGCGGCATCGTATCAGGCCGGAGAAATTATGAATCATCGCGTCACCGGTACATTAGCCGACGGTTGCGATGTCTCTCGCCCGGGTAAATTAACGTTCGAAATTGTTCGTGAATTGGTCGATGACATCGTACTGGTCAGTGAAGAGAACATTCGCGACAGCATGATTGCACTTATTCAGCGAAATAAAGTGGTGACCGAAGGTGCCGGCGCGCTGGCCTGTGCCGCGTTATTAAGCGGCAAGCTTGACCACTATATTCAGGGTCGTAAAACCGTCTGCATTATTTCCGGCGGCAATATTGACCTCTCCCGTGTTTCCCAAATTACCGGCTTCGTTGACGCATAAAGGTGACCTATGAGCAACACAGAAAGCATTATCGTTGGCCAGACAAAAACGTCCTCCTGGCGTAAGTCTGATACCACCTGGACGCTTGGCCTGTTCGGAACCGCCATTGGCGCAGGCGTGCTGTTCTTCCCCATTCGCGCAGGTTTTGGTGGCTTGATCCCTATCCTGCTGATGCTGCTTCTCGCCTTCCCGATCGCGTTTTACTGCCACCGTGCGCTGGCGCGTCTGTGCCTGTCCGGCAGCAACGTCTCCGGCAACATCACCGAAACGGTGGAAGAGCATTTTGGTAAAACCGGTGGGGTGGTCATTACCTTCCTCTACTTCTTCGCCATTTGCCCGCTGCTGTGGATTTACGGCGTCACCATTACCAACACCTTTATGACTTTCTGGGAAAACCAGCTCCAGCTGCCTGCGCTGAACCGCGGCGTGGTGGCGCTGTTCCTGCTGCTGCTGATGGCCTTTGTAATCTGGTTCGGCAAAGACCTGATGGTGAAGGTGATGAGCTTCCTGGTGTTCCCGTTTATCGCCAGTCTGGTGCTGATTTCCCTGTCGCTGATCCCTTACTGGAACTCGGCGGTTATCGACCAGGTCAACCTGAGCGATATCGCCTTCACCGGCCATGACGGCATTCTGGTGACGGTGTGGCTGGGCATCTCCATCATGGTCTTCTCCTTTAACTTCTCGCCGATTGTCTCCTCGTTTGTGGTCTCCAAGCGTGAAGAGTACGAGCCGGCGTACGGAAAAGAATTTACCGAGCAGAAATGTTCCAAAATCATCGGTCGCGCCAGCCTGCTGATGGTCGCCGTGGTGATGTTCTTCGCCTTTAGCTGTCTGTTTACGCTCTCTCCGCAGAACATGGCGGATGCCAAAGCGCAGAACATTCCGGTGCTCTCATACCTGGCGAACCACTTTGCCTCGATGTCGGGAACCAAATCGACCTTCGCGACGGTACTGGAATACGGGGCTTCCATCATCGCGCTGGTCGCTATCTTCAAATCCTTCTTTGGTCACTACCTGGGCACGCTGGAAGGGCTGAACGGTCTGATCCTGAAGTTCGGTTATAAGGGCGACAAGAAGAAGGTCTCTGTGGGCAAGCTGAACACCATCAGCATGGTGTTCATCATGGGATCCACCTGGGTTGTTGCATACGCCAACCCGAACATTCTTGACCTTATCGAAGCGATGGGGGCGCCGATCATCGCCTCTCTGCTGTGCCTGCTGCCGATGTATGCCATCCGCAAAGCGCCAGCCATGGCGAAGTTTAAAGGCAGACCGGAGAACATCTTCGTCACGGTTGTGGGCCTGCTGACCATTCTGAATATCGTTTACAAACTGTTCTAACCAAAGCTCAGGAAGAGCGGAGCCACACCATGATTGAGTTTCCGGTAGTACTGGTTATTAACTGCGGTTCGTCCTCTGTTAAGTTTTCGGTGCTCGATGCCAGCGCCTGTGACGCCCTGATGACGGGCATTGCAGACGGCATCAACACGGATAACGCCTTTATTTCCGTAAACGGGGGTGAGCCAGCCAGACTGGCTCACCATGACTACGAAGGGGCGCTGGCTGCCATCGCCCTGGAGCTGGAGAAGCGTAACCTGATGAGCAGCGTGGCCTTAATTGGCCATCGCATTGCTCACGGCGGCGACCTCTTCAGCGAGTCGACCCTGATTACGGAGGAGGTGATTGCGCAGATCCGTCAGGTTTCCCCGCTGGCGCCACTGCATAACTACGCCAACTTAAGCGGCGTGGAAGCCGCAGAGCGCCTCTTCCCTGGCGTGCAGCAGGTTGCGGTGTTCGATACCAGCTTCCATCAGACGCTGCCGCCGCAGGCGTATCTGTACGGCTTACCGTACCGCTATTATGAAGAGTTGGGCGTGCGTCGCTACGGCTTCCACGGCACCTCTCACCGCTATGTGGCCGGGCGGGCGCAGGCGCTTCTCGGGCTGTCCCCTGATGACAGCGGTCTGGTGATTGCCCATCTCGGTAATGGCGCCTCCATCTGCGCGGTGCGCAATGGCGAAAGCGTGGATACCTCCATGGGCATGACGCCGCTGGAAGGGCTGGTGATGGGCACACGCTGTGGCGACGTGGATTTTGGCGCCATGGCGTGGATTGCCCAGCAGACCGGCCAGTCGTTCGAGGATCTGGAGCGCGTGGTCAATAAAGAGTCCGGATTGCTGGGGATCTCCGGCCTCTCGTCTGATCTGCGTGCGCTGGAGAAGGCCTGGCACGCGGGTCATGAACGCGCGCAGCTGGCGATCCAGACTTTCGTTCACCGCGTTGCGCGCCATATCGCCGGGCACGCGGCATCGCTGCACCGCCTGGACGGCGTGGTCTTTACCGGCGGTATCGGCGAAAACTCGACGCTTATCCGCGCGCTGGTGGCGGAACACCTGAAGGTCTTTGGCCTCATCCTCGACGACGCCAAAAATGGCCTGCCGGGCAGCGTGGGTGAGCGCGTGATCTCCACCGGGTCGTCCCGCGTAGCCTGCGCGGTTGTCCCTACCAACGAAGAAAAAATGATCGCACTGGATGCCCTCCGTCTTGGGAAGGTTACCCCGGCTGCGGCTTACGCCTGATAAAGCGAGAATAAGATGAAAGTAACAATCGATACGGGCGTCGCACCCTACAGCGACGCATGGGCCGGGTTTCGCGGTGAAGAATGGAAAAACGCCGTCAACGTGCGCGATTTTATTCAGCATAACTACACCCCTTATGAAGGCGACGAAGCTTTCCTCGCGCAGGCGACGCCAGCAACGACGGCGCTGTGGCAGAAGGTAATGGTCGGCATTCGTCAGGAGAATGCCACCCACGCCCCGGTAGATTTTGACACCAATATCGCCACCACCATTACGGCTCATGGGCCGGGCTATATCGACCAGGATCTGGAGACGATCGTCGGTCTGCAAACCGATAAACCGCTTAAGCGCGCCCTGCATCCGTACGGCGGGATCAACATGATCCGCAGCTCGTTCGAAGCCTACGGGCGGGAGATGGATCCGCAGTTCGAATACCTGTTTACCGACCTGCGTAAAACCCATAACCAGGGCGTATTTGACGTCTACTCGCCGGAGATGATGCGTTGCCGTAAATCCGGGGTGCTGACGGGGCTGCCGGACGGCTACGGGCGCGGACGCATCATTGGCGATTACCGCCGCGTGGCGCTGTATGGCATCAGTTATCTGGTGCGCGAGCGTGAACTGCAGTTTGCCGATCTCCAGCCGAGACTGGAACGTGGTGAAGATCTTGAGGCGACGATCCGCCTGCGTGAGGAGCTGGCGGAACACAAACGTGCGCTGCTGCAGATCCAGCAGATGGCGGCGAATTATGGTTTTGATATTTCACGTCCGGCGATGAACGCCCAGGAAGCGGTGCAGTGGGTCTATTTTGCCTACCTGGCGGCGGTGAAATCCCAGAACGGCGGGGCGATGTCGCTGGGTCGCACGGCCTCGTTCCTCGATATTTACATTGAGCGCGACATGCAGGCCGGGCGGCTGAATGAAGTCCAGGCGCAGGAGCTGATCGATCACTTCATTATGAAGATCCGCATGGTGCGCTTCCTGCGCACGCCGGAGTTCGACACGCTTTTCTCCGGCGATCCGATCTGGGCGACGGAAGTGATCGGCGGGATGGGGCTGGACGGACGCACGCTGGTGACCAAAAACAGCTTCCGCTATCTGCATACGCTGCACACCATGGGGCCTGCGCCGGAGCCTAACCTGACGATCCTCTGGTCTGAACAACTGCCGATCGCGTTCAAGAAATATGCCGCGCAGGTATCGATCGTCACCTCGTCGCTGCAGTATGAGAACGACGATCTGATGCGTGCCGACTTCAACAGCGACGACTACGCCATTGCCTGCTGCGTCAGCCCGATGGTGATCGGCAAGCAGATGCAGTTCTTCGGTGCCCGCGCCAACCTCGCCAAAACGCTGCTGTACGCGATCAACGGCGGGATGGATGAGAAGCTGAAGATCCAGGTCGGCCCGAAAACCGCGCCGCTGCTGGATGACGTGCTGGACTACGACACCGTGATGGCGAGCCTCGATCACTTTATGGACTGGCTGGCGGTGCAGTACATCAGCGCGCTGAATCTCATTCACTACATGCACGACAAGTACAGCTACGAAGCCTCGCTGATGGCGCTGCACGACCGGGACGTTTACCGTACCATGGCCTGCGGTATTGCTGGCCTGTCGGTGGCGGCGGATTCCCTGTCCGCTATTAAATATGCCACGGTGAAACCGGTGCGCGACCACACCGGTCTGGCGGTCGATTTTGTGATAGAAGGGGACTACCCGCAGTACGGCAACAACGATGACCGCGTGGACAGCATTGCCTGCGACCTAGTGGAGCGCTTTATGAAGAAAATTCAGGCACTGCCAACCTACCGCAACGCGGTACCGACTCAGTCGATCCTGACTATTACCTCCAACGTGGTTTACGGTCAGAAGACCGGCAACACGCCGGACGGACGCCGCGGCGGCACGCCGTTTGCGCCAGGCGCGAACCCGATGCACGGTCGCGACAGAAAAGGGGCCGTGGCTTCGTTAACCTCGGTCGCTAAGCTGCCGTTCACCTATGCCAAAGATGGGATCTCTTACACCTTCTCCATCGTGCCGCAGGCGCTCGGTAAAGATGAGATGGTGCGCAAAACTAACCTGGTGGGGCTGCTGGACGGCTACTTCCACCATGAAGCGGCCATTGAGGGGGGACAGCATCTTAACGTCAACGTCATGAATCGGGAGATGTTGCTGGATGCCATTGCGCACCCGGAGAATTATCCGAACCTGACGATCCGCGTTTCAGGCTATGCGGTGCGGTTTAATGCCCTGACGCGTGAGCAGCAGCAGGATGTGATCTCCAGGACGTTTACGCAATCCATCTGACGCAAGTGAGTCCTGATGCCCCCTCACCGCAGGGGGCATTTTTTTGGCCCGCTTAACATACAAAATTGTTTATATAATTACTCACACATATTCATCCGTTCTTGAAAAACAATACGCCTGCTTTTTCCTATAACAGATTGTAAGGACTGTAAGATGATGAAAATGACCCGCATTGCGTTGGCAGCTGCTTCACTGGTGGTGTGCAGTTTTACGGCGCAGGCCGCTAACGTTGAGGCTGCCCCGTCGCCCTCGCAGGATCCGCTGGTACAGCACCTGAAGCTCAGCAACGAGCAGGTTAAGAAGATTGAAGATCTGCATAAGCAACTGGAAGAAAATGTCAGCAAGATCCCGATGACGGGGGTGAAGGACGGTGCGCTGATCGACATGTTCCAGGCAGGTAAATGGGACGAAAGCACAGTGAAAAGCCAGCTTACCGCATTCAGCAAAATTGAAGAGCAGACCCGTTATTACCGCGTGAAATATTACTTCGACGTCAGCCAGGTATTGACGCCGGAGCAACGCAAGCAGATCAGAACCGATATGGCTAACGCGCTGGCTGAGTGATTTCCTACCCGCGCATGGCGCGGGTATTTATTTCTTGATCGTCATCACTTTTAGAAAACTGGCTCTGAATATCCTCCTTCAGAAGCAAAATTTCCTCCCGACAACGAATATCCTTATTAATGTTGTGACCTTTTTCTCCCGCGCTCCGGATATGATCTTTCCACACCAATAACACACACCTGCAACCCTCTGAATCGCAATCGCTGGCGATCGGAAACCTATAAAAACAACTGTTTACCCTACAAAATAAGCGAGTGCCCAATGGATACGGCAACAAACAGCAGTGTGATTGTGAATGATTCCCCCGCGGCAAGGCGTGCGGGAATGAGCGAAAGTGAGTGGCAAGCGGCAATTAAATTCGACAGCACCGATACGGGCTGGGTCATCATGAGTATCGGGATGGCTATCGGCGCGGGGATTGTTTTTCTCCCAGTGCAGGTAGGACTCATGGGGCTGTGGGTCTTTTTACTCTCGTCCGTTATCGGTTATCCGGCCATGTATTTATTCCAACGTCTGTTTATTAATACCCTTGCGGAATCACCGGAATGCAAAGATTACCCAAGCGTCATTAGCGGTTATTTAGGCAAGAACTGGGGTATTTTATTAGGTGCGCTCTATTTCGTGATGCTGGTGATCTGGATGTTTGTCTATTCCACCGCCATTACCAACGACAGCGCATCGTATTTGCATACCTTTGGTGTGACCGACCATTTGCTCTCTGAAAATCCGTTCTACGGGTTATTCCTGATTTGTATTCTGGTGGCCATCTCCTCACGGGGGGAAAAGCTGCTGTTTAAAGTCTCCAGCCTGATGGTGTTGACCAAATTATTCGTGGTCGCGGCGCTGGGAGTGTCGATGATAGGTCTGTGGCATTTAGCCAACGTAGGCATGCTGCCGCCCGTAGGGCTGCTGGTAAAAAATGCCATCATCACGTTACCCTTTACCTTAACCTCCATTCTGTTTATTCAGACCTTGAGCCCGATGGTGATCTCATACCGTTCACGGGAAAAATCCGTGGAGGTGGCGCGTCATAAAGCGCTGCGGGCAATGAACATTGCCTTTGGTGTGCTGTTTGTAACGGTCTTCTTCTATGCTGTCTCCTTTACGCTGGCGATGGGACACGATGAGGCGGTCAAAGCCTATGAACAGAATATCTCTGCCCTGGCGATAGCGGCGCAGTTTATCAGCGGCGACGGCGCGGGCTGGGTCAAAATCGTCAGCGTGATCCTGAATATCTTTGCCGTCATGACCGCATTCTTCGGCGTCTACCTCGGTTTTCGCGAGGCCACGCAGGGTATCGTCATGAATATCCTGCGCCGCAAAATGCCGGTAGAGAAAATCAATGAGAACGCCGTCCAGCGCGGGATTATGCTGTTCGCCATCCTGCTGGCCTGGAGCGCGATTGTATTAAATGCGCCGGTGTTGAGCTTCACGTCTATTTGCAGCCCCATTTTTGGCATGGTGGGCTGCCTGATCCCCGCATGGCTGGTCTGTAAGGTCCCGGCACTGCACAAATATAAAGGCGTTTCGCTGGTGATTATTGTTATCACCGGGCTGCTGCTTTGTGTTTCTCCTTTCCTCGCCTTCTCCTGAGGATTATTAAGGTCGTAACGATGTCTGAGCAAACTTATCCTTTATGGAATCAATTTATTCGCGCAGTGCAGGAAGAAGTTAAACCCGCACTTGGATGTACCGAACCCGTCTCTCTGGCGCTGGCCTGCGCGATGGCCGCAGACCTTCTGCCGGGTGATGTCACACAGATTGAGGCGTGGGTCTCGCCGAACCTGATGAAAAACGGGCTTGGCGTGACGGTGCCGGGAACCGGGATGGTCGGGTTACCGATTGCGGCAGCGCTGGGCGCGGTTGGCGGTAACGCGCACGCCGGGCTGGAGGTGTTAAAAGACGCGTCAGCCGGGGCGCTGGTACAGGCCAAATCGCTGCTGACCTCTGGTAAGGTCCAGGTGAAACTGCAGGAGCCGTGCGATGAAATCCTCTACTCGCGCGCCCGGGTATATGCCGGAGATACCTCGGCAATGGTGACCATTGCCGGTGGGCATACCCGGGTGGTGGAGGTGGTTTATCAGGACGAAACGCGCTTTGCGCTTGAGGAGCAACAGGGCGAAGAAAATGACGATCCGCTGGCGGTGCTGACAAACGCCACGCTGTCGCAGATCCTGGAGTTTGTCGAGCAGGTGCCGTTTGAGGCGATCCGTTTTATTCTGGAAGCAGGGCAGCTAAACGATGCGCTCTCCCGGGAAGGGCTCAGCGGGAAGTGGGGGCTGCACATTGGTGCCACGCTGAATAAGCAGCGTGCGCGAGGATGGCTGGCGCAGGATCTGGGTTCAGACATTGTTATTCGCACCAGTGCGGCCTCGGACGCCCGCATGGGCGGCGCGACGCTGCCGGCGATGAGCAATTCGGGTTCCGGCAATCAGGGCATTACCGCCACCATGCCGGTGGTGGTGGTCGCTGAGCACGTTCAGGCCGACGACGAACGGCTGGCGCGGGCGCTGATGCTGTCTCATCTTTCCGCTATTTATATTCACGCCCAGCTTCCGCGTTTGTCGGCGCTGTGTGCGGCAACAACGGCGGCTATGGGGGCGTCGGCGGGTATGGCGTGGTTGATGGGCGGCAGTTATCAGACGATTGCGATGGCCATCAGCAGCATGATCGGCGACGTCAGCGGGATGATTTGCGACGGCGCTTCAAACAGCTGTGCCATGAAGGTCTCTACCAGCGTGGCAAGTGCGTGGAAAGCGGTGATGATGGCGCTGGATGATTCGGCTGTGACGGGCAACGAAGGCATTGTGGCGCACGATGTGGAGCAGTCGATCGCGAACCTGTGCGCGCTCGCGTGCCGTTCGATGCAGGCAACGGACCGGCAGATTATTGAGATTATGGCGAGTAAGGTGTTGTGAATAGTTCCTCGCCCCTCACCCTAGCCCTCTCCCCAAAGGGGAGAGGGAACCAATCGAGCCCCTCGCCCCTTTGGGGAGAGGGGTTGGGGTGAGGGGGATTTCTAAACCGGCAAATCAATCAGCAGCGCGCGCAGCGGCGTATCCGCGACCAGCGTGATATTCGCTTCATCACGAATAAACGCCCCGTCACCGCAGGTGAGTGCTTCCTTCTCTTCCGTATGCGTTACCGCATGCACCGTACCGTGAATCGACTGCAGATAGGCGCGCGGACCGTGAAGCTGGAAGCTCGCCTGTTCACCTTTCTTCAGTTCGATATGGTGCAGCCACACCTGCTGACGCAGCTGCAGGCTATCTTTGCTGCCGTCAGGTGATGCAATCAGCTGCTGCTTATCGCCCGTCAGGTCTAGCTTTTGTACCAGCGGGTTTTCCCGCTCAGGGCAGGCGTCAAGCCACAGTTGCATGCGGGTCAGCGTTTTGTCTTTGCTGAGGTTATGCTCGCTGTAGCTGATGCCCGGCTGTGTGGAAATTAATAACGCTTCGCCAGCCTTCGCCTGGACATGATTGCCCTCGCTATCGCGGTATTCTGCCTCGCCTTCCAGGATCAGGTTCAGGATATCGACTTTCGGGTACGTACGCGGCTGGAAGGAGGCGCCCGGGGCGAGCACTTCCTGATTTAACACACGTAGTGATGCGTAACCGAGGAGTTTAGGGTCAAAGTAGTGTCCAAAGGAAAAGGTGTAGCGGGCCTGCAGCCAACCGAAATCGGCTTGTCCGCACTGTTTAGCTGTTCTTGTCGTAATCATAAACTGACCTCTCTTTACACTAAAACAATGGTAAAGGTATGGACGCTGCATTGTTAGCCAGATATTCTGCCGGGTATGTTCAAATTTCCTGAATGAGAACGAGATGGCTAAAGAGAGAGCATTGACGCTTGAGGCGCTTCGCGTCATGGACGCAATCGACCGGCGCGGCAGTTTTGCGGCGGCGGCAGATGAGCTGGGGCGCGTTCCGTCTGCGCTGAGCTACACCATGCAAAAGCTGGAGGAAGAGCTGGACGTGGTGCTGTTTGACCGCTCCGGTCATCGAACAAAATTCACCAACGTCGGGCGGATGCTGCTGGAGCGCGGCCGCGTGCTGCTGGAAGCGGCGGATAAGCTCACGACGGACGCCGAAGCACTGGCTCGTGGCTGGGAAACTCATCTGACGCTGGTGACGGAAGCCCTGGTGCCGACCGAATCGCTGTTCCCGCTGGTGGACCGTCTGGCGGCGAAGGCTAACACCCAGCTGTCGATCATCACTGAGGTGCTGGCAGGGGCGTGGGAGCGGCTGGAGACGGGCAGGGCGGACATCGTCATTGCGCCGGACATGCACTTCCGTTCCTCGTCGGAGATCAACTCGCGCAAGCTTTACAGCGTGATGAACGTCTACGTTGCCGCACCCAATCACCCAATTCACCAGGAGCCGGAGCCACTCTCTGAAGTCACTCGCGTGAAGTATCGCGGCGTGGCGGTTGCGGATACCGCACGTGAACGTCCGGTGCTGACGGTACAGCTTCTGGATAAACAGCCGCGACTCACCGTTACGTCTCTGGAAGATAAGCGCCAGGCGCTGCTGGCAGGGTTAGGCGTGGCGACGATGCCATACCCGTTTGTGGAAAAAGACATTGCGGAAGGACGGTTGCGGGTTGTGAGCCCGGAATACACCAGCGAGGTGGATATCATTATGGCATGGCGTCGTGACAGCATGGGCGAAGCCAAGTCGTGGTGTTTGCGAGAAATTCCAAAGCTCTTTGCGCACCACAATAAGTAGATCCGTAGGCCCGGTAAGCGTAAGCGCCACCGGGCTCTGATTTACACGCCGGCTTTCGGATCCGGACCAAAGCGGTTTTCGCCAGGGGTACCGCTCTGGCAGTTGAAGATCAGAATCACGATCCAGCCCACAATCGGGATCAACAGCAGCAGTAGCCACCACGCCGAACGATCGGTATCGTGCAGTCGACGGAACAGTACCGCCCACGATGGCAGCAGGACTAACAGGCCATAGATGGTGGTCAGTACGCCTTCACCGCCAGCCCGCTCCCAGCCGAGAATTTTATCCACGATGCCCAGCACCATAATCAGGACGAAGTTCACCAGAACGAACATCCAGTACTCTTTGCGGCGGGCGCGGCCACCAAATCCAATGTAGTTGCGCAGTACTTTTAAATACCAGTCCATTTTCCTTGCCTCATTAGTCAGTCAATCACTTGTTTTCTAAGCGATCGAGGTAAGGATAGATGGAGATTGTGAATTAAAAAAGGGCATCCATTGATGCCCTTAATATTTATCCAAAACGCACATCGCGCCCGTGCGGTTCATCCAGGTCCTGCCACGGCCCAATGGAGATAATGCCCGTTGGGTTAATGGTCTTGTGGCTGCGGAAATAGTGAGTGCGGATATGGTCGAAGTCGACCGTATCGGCGATGCCCGGCATCTGGTAGATGTCGCGCAGGAAACCATACAGGTTCAGATAGTCACTGATGCGGTGCTTGTCGCACTTAAAGTGGGTGACATAGACCGGATCAAAGCGAACCAGCGTGGTCCACAGGCGGATATCCGCTTCCGTCAGACGATCGCCCGTCAGGTAGCGGTGCTGGCCGAGGATCTGCTCCAGACGCTCAAGAGATTCAAAGACTTTTCCGACCGCTTCGTCATACGCTTCCTGGCTGGTGGCGAAACCGGCCTTGTAGACACCGTTGTTGACGTTGTCGTAAATCCAGCTGTTCAGCTCATCAATTTTATCGCGCAGCTCAACCGGATAGTAATCCCCGGCGCGGGCGCCGTGGGCATCAAATGCGGTATTGAACATGCGGATGATTTCCGCAGACTCATTGCTGACAATCGTCTGGTTTTTCTTGTCCCACAGCACCGGCACGGTCACGCGCCCGGTGTAGTGCGGGTCGGCCCGCAGGTAGAGCTGGTAAAGGAAATCATGATGGTATAAATCGTCGCCGGTCGCGGCAGGGAAGTCACTGTCAAACGTCCAGCCGTTTTCCAGCATCAGCGGATTCACCACGGAAACCGGAATTAAGGATTCAAGACCTTTGAGCTTGCGCACAATCAACGTGCGATGCGCCCACGGACAGGCAAGGGAGACATAAAGATGATAACGATCTTTCTCGGCCGCAAAGCCGCCTTCGCCACTTGGGCCGGGAGCCCCGTCGGCGGTGAGCCAGTTACGGAAGGCCGAAACAGAGCGCTTAAAGCGTCCACCGGTGGATTTGGTGTCATACCAGACATCCTGCCAGACGCCGTCTACGAGTTGTCCCATTCTTTTCTCCTCCGTCAGATAGCAAAAGCGAGGAGAGATCTCCTCGCTTTGTGTTCATTCAGTATAGCGTGCTTACCATTTCTTATTCAGAACGCGGTCGATGCTGTATGCACCCGGGCCAGTGACGGCCAGCAGCAGGAAGCCACCCGCGATGGTCAGGTTTTTCATGAACATCAGAGAGTTCACGCCTTCCGCAAAGTTGCTGTGGAAGATAAACGCGGTCAGCACGGTGAAGCCCGCGGTAAACAGCGCGGTGGTACGGGTCAGGAAGCCGAACAGTACCGCCAGGCCGCCGCCGAACTCAAGAAGAATAGTCAGTGGCAACAGGAACCCCGGAACGCCCATGGCTTCCATATACTGCTGGGTACCCGCATAACCGGTGATTTTGCCCCAACCTGCCACGATGAACAGAATTGGCATCAGAATACGTGCTACCAGTACACCAACATCTTCTAATTTTTTCATTTTACTCTCCAGGAAACCACATCAGCGGCTGAACTTTATTTGTCTGCAATTCCGGGTAGATACCGCGGTATTGCTGTCGATGGAGAGCATCATAAACGTGACGGTTGGCGATTGTTAGCAAGGAAAACTGTCAATCTTTTTCAAAGATATTGAGTAAGGGAGCGTGCGCGCTGGTGCCCTCACCCCAACCCTCTCCCACAGGGCTGAGGAATCCCCACAAAATAATGCCTGCACAGACAACCCCCTCTCCCTTGA